>NZ_DASQIX010000076.1:0-109110 GCF_035631355.1 Alloacidobacterium sp. | reverse complement strand
CGTAGCCATTCTGTAGCAGAATAGTTATTTCTACGGTTATCGAGAAAGCCCACGCTGTTTTCGTCGCTTCCAAGGAGCATCCATGACTCAGTCTTTGGCTCGATCTCTTCATCTGATCTGCGTCATTACAATCCTCTCCGCAGCAGTTGCTGCGGGTCAGGCCCAGGTTCCCGTCATTCCCGGAGTTCCCGACGCCGCGCGTAATGCTGCCGACAGCATCGACCCCGAGAAGATACGCGCGCATGTCCGTTTCCTTGCAAGCGATCTGCTGGAAGGCCGTGGGCCCGGTTTGCGCGGAGGGCAGCTCGCCGCCGAATACATCGCGACGCAGTTCGCGCTCGACGGACTGAAGCCCGCAGGCGATAACGGGACGTACTTTCAGAAAGTACCGCTCTATGCCGTGCACACCGTCGAAGACCAGACGACGGCGTCCTTCGTTCCGCAAAACGGTCAGCCGATCCCTCTCACGTACAGCGAAGACTATGTCACCAAAGACCAGACCGGAACAGCGTCCGCTGAGATAGACGCGCCCATCGTCTTCGTCGGATACGGCATCGACGCGCCCGAATATCACTGGAATGACTACGCAGGCGTCGACGTGAAGGGCAAAGTCCTGCTGGTGATTGTGAACGAGCCGCCTTCAACAGATGAGAGCTTCTTCAAGGGCAAAACGATGACCTACTACGGCCGCTGGACTTACAAGTATGAAGAAGCATCGCGCAAAGGCGCACTCGGCGTGCTCATCATCCACCGCGAAGACCTGGCCAGCTATCCGTGGCACGTTGTTCGCGACTCACAGGCCATTGAAAAGTCGTATCTGCAGGGCGATCCGACAGCAACGCTGCAGGCGGCAAGCTGGATCCAGCACGACGTAGCCCAGAAACTGCTGACCGCCGCGGGACTGGGCAACGTCGATGCCGTCATCGATTCCGCCGGCAAGCGCGGTTTCCACGCAGTTGAATTGCCGGTACGCTTCAAAGCGCATATTGCCAGCAAGGTTCGTCACTACGAATCCGACAATGTAATCGGCGAGGTTCCCGGCGCGCAATCGGGACAAGCTGTCCTCTACTCGGCGCACTACGACCATCTCGGCATCGATCCTGACGCGAAGGGCGACCAGATTTACAACGGAGCGGCGGATAATGGCACCGGTTGCGGCATCCTGCTGGAGCTTGCGCGGGCTTTCTCCGAAACGAAGCCGCCGCACAGCATCTACTTCGCCTCGGTTACTGCCGAAGAGCAGGGACTGCTCGGCTCGCAATGGCTCGGCATGCACCCACCGGTTCCCGCATCGCAGATCACTCTCGACCTGAACTACGACATGCTGAACCCCATCGGCATTCCCACGGCAACAGAACTCGGCGGAGCTGAGCGCACAACTTTCTACCCTGAAGTGGAGAAGACAGCGAAGGCTTTCAACCTGGCCATTGAGCCAGATCAGTTCCCCGGCGCGGGACACTATTACCGTTCCGACCATTTCAGCTTCGCCCGAGTTGGCATACCTGCGTTCTCCATCGGTCAGGGAACCACTTTCGAGGGCCATCCACCCGAATGGGGCAAACAACAGATGGAAGACTTCACCGCCCATCGCTACCATCAGCCCTCTGACGAATACAGGCCGGACATGGACTTCCGTGGCGATGCAAAGATGGCGCAATTCGGGTTCATTCTTGGGTGGGAAGCCTCGTCGCTGACGCATACAATCGGATGGCAGCCGGGCGACGAGTTTGAAGCGGCCCGCAAGAAGGGTAATTAGGTCCTGTTAAGGAGGCAAGATGAAGCGGCAGTTACGGCATGGCGTTGTTGTCATGGCCCTGCTGCTTCTCTTCGCTTTTGGCGGGCGCGCGCAAAGCACCACGCAGCCGGCGCTGCACCATCGCGGCGATCCCAGCACGACCGACCATCCCGTGGTTGTGCGGCAGGGCAAGACGAATTCTTTGATTCCCGAGGACGCCTCCGGTGAATACATGCTGGGCCGTCCGGGTGAACTGATTCAAATCACCATGCAGTTTGGCGAGTTGAGCGGCTACGTCTCACGTCGAGGCGATGAGGAAAGCGACAACGGGACACCACTGACCTTCTTCTTCGACAAGACCTCGCTTCAAAGACAGGATCTGAAATTCACCACACGGCAAATTCACGGCGTCTGGTATTCGTTTCAGGGAACCATAGTCCGCGGCTCTGGCAAAACACGCGAGGAAGACGGCTACTACCTGCTTAGCGGAGAGTTGGTCGAGCATGACAACGCCCAGAAGACCGAGTCACGCAGGACGGTCAGCCTGAAATCCGGGCGGCAGCTGGGATAGAGCTCACATGGATTGCGAATGGACTATCTTCTGAGCTTCACGATCCAGAGAAAATTTGCCTGGCTCTTTCTCCGCAAGTTCTTTTAAATCATCTACTTCCTTGCTTACGCGAGGAGAAAAATAAATCCACGCTCCGATTGCCACTCCAGCAATCAAGCCGCCTGTAAATCCACGCCAATAATCAATTCGCTCCATCATCTTCTTTGAGAAGTATGGTCACATTGCAGCGGTTGCCCTGCTTTATTTAGATATATCTAAAATAGCTTGACAGTGCAGAATATCCGATATATTTTTAGATATATCTTAGAAAGTCTAAAGAGGATTGTTTATGTTTCAACAAAAATGCAGTGAACACGAAGGATATGCAGCCTGCGGGCCGCGGTACTGGAAACACTTTCGCGGACGCCATGGCTGGTTCGGCGAAATGGGCGAGGCCTGGGGGCGCCAGGGGCACCGCTTCGGCGGCGAATTTGGCGGACGGCTGTTTGACACCGGTGACCTTCGCTTTGTGATCCTGAAATTAATCGCCGAGAAGCCGAGCTACGGCTACGAAATCATCAAGGCCATCGGCGAGCGCCTGTCTGGCGTCTATGCGCCTAGCCCCGGCGTGGTCTATCCAACGCTGACCATGCTGGAGGAAGAGGGCTTTGCCACTGTCACATCAACTGAAGGCGGGAAGAAGCTCTACGCTATCACCGAAGCAGGCCAGGAGGAACTGAAAGCCAATAAGCCGCTGGTGGATGCTATCTTTGCCCGCATCGAGAAGGTTGGCACCGCTTTTGGCCGAGGACGTTCGCCGCAGATCATGCGGGCCATGCACAATTTCAAGCTCGCGCTCAAGTTGCGTTTCGCGCAGGGAGACCTAACCAAGGAGCAGATAAGCAAAATTGCGGAGATTATCGATGCTGCCGCCAAGCAAGTTGAGTCCATTTGAACCGCAGCCTGTTCAGGAAGATGCAGGCATGAGCCTGAAGGACCAGATCGCAGAGCTTGAGGCCAGAAACCTGCACCTGCAAACGTTAATCGTAGAACTGCTGGACAAGAACGAGCAGTTGCGCCGCAAAGTGGCTGAGGCTTTATCTCAGTAGTAGTCCGCACAACTGAGGTAATAGCCGCAGCACTCGCAGATGAGCTTGCAGCGGTACGCCGTCAACTGCGTCGAGCAGTTGGGGCAATAGACAGAATGATGCTGCATCGGGTCACTCTGTGCCTGGGGCTCAGTAACGTGTGCTTCGGGTTCCGGCAACTGCGGATACACACGGCAAGGTTACAGAAAATTCATCAAAGATGACAGCGCCTTCCGTTTTATGAACCAAAGACGCACATTCGACGCTCGCAGTATGGATTGATATGCTCGAAGCTGCATCGAAGAAATTACGACGCACATAAAAGCGCACTAATTTCCTTCTGAGTGAAAGGAGCAATCATGGAACGTACAGCGAGCGCCGTCTGGAAGGGCGGACTGAAAGACGGCAAGGGCGTGATTTCATCGCAGAGCGGCGTTTTGAAAGAAACGCAGTATTCCTTCAGCACCCGTTTTGAGAACGGCATCGGCACCAACCCCGAGGAACTGATTGCAGCGGCCCACGCCGGCTGCTTCACCATGGCGCTGAGCGCCCAGTTGAGCAATGCAAACCTGACGCCTGAATCGCTTGAGACGTCTGCCTCGGTCAAGTTCGAGAAAACGGATGAGGGCTTTACCATCACCGCTATCCATCTTAAAACGCACGCCAAAGTGCCCGGCGCAAGCGAATCAGCTTTTGAGACGGCCGCCCAGAATGCCAAGAACGGCTGCCCGATCTCACGCCTCTTCAAGGGAAACACGGAGATTACGCTTGACGTTAAGCTGGTCTGAATTCGTATCCGCAACGACGCCACAGCTCAGGCTGTGGCGTTTTCACTGTGGGAGCGAATGTAATCGCGCATCTCGCGATTGATGCTCGTCGCCTGTTTCACGCCATCGTCCAGCATCTGCTGCCACTTTCGCGCATTCTCATCCAGATTCACCATGCCAAGCAGGTAGCTTGTCTGCAGGATCACCTCAAGGGCATTGCTCAGATCGTGGGATAGCCGGCGCAATTCGAGCGCCTGGGCTGATGGAATCATTTGCGGTTTTTCATGGTCGGTCATGGCGGATCCTGCGGGGAAATTAGCGCAGTGAGGGGCGACAATCAGCGCCCCGGCAGTTGCGTTGACACAATTTTAGCGGCAAAGTAATCTAAAAATTGCTGCTCGTCCAGCCGTTCGCGCTGGACTTCTTCCCGTGCCGAAGTGGCGGAATTGGCAGACGCGCATGGTTCAGGTCCATGTACTCGCAAGGGTGTGGGGGTTCGAGTCCCTTCTTCGGCACCAAATAAATAAATCTCACCTTATTGATTCTACTAGCGGGTTGTATAGCTAAAAAGTCTCTGCTCATAGCACTGAGCCCGTTTAGTATCAGCTCGTGAAGCTGAGCGAAAGCCCTGTTAAATAACTAGCTAATCTGAGTGCGAAAAATCCCTCGCAGTTGCTCCAATTCGGCTTCGTCAAGGCCACGCTTTGTAAAAACGCGGAACGACTTTCCTTTCGTTAAAGTGAAAACCTCCTCCCCTTCTTTCCAGCCACTATATTCACTCCATGGCATAAAGCTGGTCGCCCCTGTAGAAAAGCTTGCGGAGATTCCTTTCCCATCGATGGATGCAGAGCCCTTTGTATCGCTCAGCTCTAAAGCGGCTTTTCGCACAGCACCCTGCGTACGAAACCAATAGAGCCAGAGCAAGAAAGCTGGGATCAGTAGCAGGCCTAACGAGGCAGGTTGGATGGGCTTACCGGCAATTAATCGCGCTCCTTCGGCCGATAAAATTACAATAAGTAAGAGAGTTGCATACCAGTTAGCTAAGAAGACTTTCGGCCAATACATCCTGCTACGGTTTAGCCTTATCGCTTGTGTCAATTCGTCCGGTGTAATTTCTGTACGTACCTGCATCCTTATCCTTGTCGACGGGGCACAACTCAAACCTACAATAATTTCAGCTCATTCATATCCGCAATCTATTTCTTTGCCGCAATCGGCTGCACGGCTGTCATGGGCTTGGTGATGTCGTCCAGCAGCGCGGGCGTGCCTTCTACCCGCTGCAATTCGGGATACTTCTCGCCGTCGTGATAGTTCACATCGATTGGGTAGATATATGTATCCGATTGGACGATCAGGTGGATTGGCTCGGAGCTGCCTTTCGCCTGCTTGATGGCGTCACGGAAGTCATCGGTTGAGAAAATGCGTCCATTCACGGCAATCACTTTCTCGCCCGGCGCGAGCTTCGCCTCGTCCGCAGCGGAATAGACGCGCACGTCTGAAATCGTTCCGTCATGGCGCAGATGCAATCCGACGGAGAACCACGCGTCGACATTGCCTCTGATCGACAGTTGCGCGCGCTCGTAGCTTGTCGGCTTATCGGTATAGACGAGCTTATAGCCGCCGTGTTCGATGCCGGCCAGGTTGGCGTGCGGGCTCAGCGTAGTGATGCGTTCATGCAGGAAGCTTGCCCAGTCATTGGGCACGACTTCATTGAGCGTCTTCACCAGCTCATCGAAGTCGTAGGGCACAACCATGGGCCCGGTATTGCTGCCTTTACCCAAAAAGAGCACGCAAAAATCGTGCAGGGACTTCTTGTCGTGGGTCATCTGGCGGATCGTCGTGTCTACGTCGAGCCAGAGCAGTTCGCCTTCGTCGTAGTAGTCCTGTCCGCGCCGCCAGTTCGACCACGCGGGATTGCCGCCGCGCAGGATGGATGCTGCAACCGCTGTGTCTTCAGTATTGCGCCAGGTGCGGCCAGGGCGATTGTCATAGGTCGCTGCGACAAGGGCAAGCGATTCGCGGTACTGCTCCGGCGTGAGGAAGCCCGATCGTGCCGCCAGCACGTTGCCGAGATACTGCGTCATGCCTTCATAGACCCAGAGCAATTTCCCCTGCATAGGGGTGGCATAGTCCGGCGTGGCCAAGCCTTCGGGACGGCGGTATTTGCCATTCCACGAATGCGTGAACTCGTGCGGAAGGAGGTCGGCTTCCAGCATCGCATGCTCGTCGTCGGCATAGCCTTTTTCGCCTACTCCGTTGTCTGAAGACTGGTGGTGCTCGAGGCCTTCGCCGCCGGCATAGTCGGATAGCGTGAGCAGGAAGTGATAGCTGTTGTAGTGATGGGAGCTGTACATGGCCGCAGCTTCATGAACGAGGTTGTTGATCGCGGTCAGGAATTGCGGGCGCAGATCAACGTCTTCAGGCGCGTCGCCGGCCACGTCAAGAAAGTGCTTCGGTGTGATGTCTGGCGCCAGCGGGATTTCCTTAAAATACTTGCCGGTGAGAACGGGCGAGTCTTCGAGCATCTCGACGGTGAGAGGCGCGAAGTGCGTAGTGTTCCCATCAGTGCCGGTCGGTGAAAGCGCGGTGCCCACGCCCCAACCCGCGGGGACCTTGACCGACGGCTGAATCTGGATTTCCCGGACAGGGATGCCGGCGGGATAGAGCAGAAATTTTTCCCATTCCAGCATGGCCAGCTTGTCGGAAACGCGCGCGGTCACAATGGCGTCAACGTGGACTTCGAGGGTCGAGACGCCTTGCGGTATCGTCAGGTGAAAGGCGTAGAGATCTACATCGTCGCGGCGCCACGGCAGCGCCTGGCCATTTGCGCGAAAGACGATTCCCGTCAGGTCGCTGATGGGCCCTGTGGGGCGATGGTTGCCGGGGACCCATTTAACCGCAGTGAGTGTGAGCGCTCCGGGCTGGACCGGGATCGTGAGGTCCGCATGCCACAATTTGCGCGGCGCTTCAGAAAGATCAGCCGTGATGGTGATGGGTGCGGCGGCGAAGGCAACGAACGTGGTTGTCAGCAGGAATGCGTTCAGAAGAAGAGCGCAGCGCATATGCGCGACAGAGAACCTGGGCATTAAAGGAAATCCTCTGTCAAAAGTTATACTAGTATTTACCGTGCATCTCGAACGCATTCTCGCTCAGACCCGCGCTACGGTTGCCGAGCGCAAGCAGCGCGTGTCTCTGCGCGAACTGGAGCAGCGCGCTACGCGGCACACGCCGCGAGGATTTGCGCGAGCTTTGCGGGAAAAGGCACAGGAAGCGCCCGCGATTATTGCGGAGCTGAAGAAGGCTTCGCCATCGAAAGGGCTGATCCGTGCAGATTTTGATCCTCGCAGTCTCGCTGTGGAACTGGCGGGGGCGGGGGCGGCGGCTTTGTCGGTGCTGACCGATGCGCCTTTCTTCCAGGGAAGCCTCATGAACCTGGAAATTGCATCTGTCGCGGTTACGATTCCCTGCCTGCGCAAGGATTTCATGGTGGATGAATACCAGATGGTGGAAGCACGGGCGCATGGCGCGGATGCGATCCTGCTGATTGTCGCGGCGCTGACGGATTCTGAGTTGAGGACCCTCAAAAACGCCGCTCGTCGTTATGACCTTGATGTTTTGTGCGAAGCGCATTCAGCCGAAGAGTTGGCGCGGGCACGCGATCTAGGGTGTGAAGCGTATGGAGTAAACAACCGCAATCTGAAGACATTTGAAGTGCGGTTGGAAAACGCAATCGATCTTGCTGAAAATATGCCAGCCGATGCAGTGCGGGTGGCCGAGAGCGGCATTCATACAGCAGACGATATAAAACGCCTGCGCGCGGCTGGATATCATGCGTTTCTTATTGGCGAATCGCTGATGCGGCAGCCATCGCCGGGCGCGGCGCTTGCACAACTGCTTCATCCTGCGGCTGCGCGGGTGTAATGCCATGTGGATCAAGATTTGCGGCAACACAAATCTCGAAGACGCTCTGGTGGCGGCTGAAGTTGGCGCCGACGCCATCGGCTTTGTGTTTGCGGAAAGCCCGCGGCGCGTAACGATGGAACAGGTGAGGACAATTACGCCACATCTGCCCGAGACGCTGGAAAAATATGGCGTGTTTGTCAATTGGGATTTTGAACAGATCGTGCGCGCGGTTGAGAAAGGCGGGTTGACTGGGGTACAACTGCATGCCAGCCGCGATCCGTTGTTAGCTCCGAAATTGCGGGAGCGTTTCGGGGATGCGCTGAAGATTCTGCGTGTGATTCACTATGCCGGTGACCTGGGAGCGCAGTTGAAGGCAGCGCAGGCTGATCTGAGTATTGACGGTGTGCTGGTGGATTCGCGCACGGCCACGATGGTTGGCGGAACCGGGATTCAGTTTAACTGGCAGACCGCGCGACGCAGTTTTCGGGAATCGCAGCTTCGGTTAGTTGCAGCAGGTGGATTGAGCCCGGAGAACGTGGCCGCGGCGGTTCACACTCTACAGCCATGGGGCGTGGATGTATCGAGCGGCGTCGAATCCGCTCCAGGCAAAAAAAACCCGTTCCGAGTGAAAGCATTTGTCAATTCGGCAAAGGCGGCAGCAGATGAGATCACGGCCTCACCACGATGACAACGTAAGCTGCATAGGAGGGTGTTTATGAGCACGGCGACACAACCAGCTACGAATGTAATCGGCCGTTTCGGCGCGTATGGTGGACGCTACGTGCCGGAAACTCTGATGGCCGCGCTTGAAGAACTCGATCACGCCTACGCGGAGGCACAGGCCGATCCCGCTTTTCATGCGGAGCTGGATTTGCTGCTGCGTGACTATGCGGGACGCCCGACGCCGCTTTACTTCGCATCTCGTCTGACGGAACAGCTTGGCGGCGCGAAAATTTACTTTAAACGCGAAGACCTGCTGCACACCGGCGCGCACAAGATCAACAACTGCATCGGACAAGGTCTGCTCGCGCGGCGCATGGGCAAGAAGCGCATCATTGCTGAAACCGGAGCGGGGCAGCATGGAGTAGCGACAGCGACCGTCTGTGCACTCTTCGGACTCGAATGTGTTGTCTACATGGGCGAAGAAGACATGCGGCGGCAGGAGCTGAATGTCTATCGCATGAGACTGCTGGGCGCTGAAGTGCGCGGCGTCAGTTCCGGATCGAAGACACTGAAAGATGCCATCAACGAAGCGATGCGTGACTGGGTCACGAACGTCCGCACGACGCATTATCTGCTGGGCAGCGTGCTGGGCGCGCACCCGTATCCGATGATGGTGCGTGATTTTCATCGCGTTATCAGCAAAGAGGCGCGTAAGCAGATTCTCGAAAAGGAAGGCCGTCTGCCAAATGCGATCATTGCCTGCGTGGGCGGCGGATCAAATGCTATCGGCGCATTCTATGAGTTCATTGCAGACAAGGATGTCCGGTTGATAGGCGTAGAAGCCGGTGGACGCGGCACGGCGCTTGGCGAGCACGCCGCGCGTTTTCAGGGCGGATCGCCCGGTGTGCTGCAGGGAACCTATTCCTATGTACTTCAGGATGAAGCCGGTCAGATTGCGCTGACACATTCTGTCTCCGCCGGACTCGACTATGCGTCGATAGGTCCGGAACACGCGATGCTGCATGACACCGGACGCGCCGAATATACATCGGCCACGGACGCGGAAGCGCTGAACGCAACTGTAACGCTGGCGCGCACGGAAGGCATTCTGCCCGCGCTTGAAAGTGCGCACGCAGTTGCCGAGTGCATCCGGCTCGCGCCAACGCTGGCGCGGCATGACATACTAATAGTCAATCTCTCAGGACGCGGCGACAAAGACATGGGCATACTCGCGCGCGAACTGAAGCTCAAGGGCGCATAAGTCATGCCGATTCGTTTCAACAGCAAGCCGGGACTGGTAGTCTATCTGACGGCTGGCGACCCGGATTTGCCAACCACGCGCGAGATTGCCCTCGCCGCGATTGACGCGGGCGCGGACGTGCTTGAGTTGGGTGTGCCCTTCAGTGATCCGCTTGCCGACGGCCCGGTGATTCAGCGCGCCAGCGAACGCGCCGTGAAGAATAGCACAAAGCTGTCAGATGTTCTCGCTTTGGCTGCCGACGTCCGCCGCGAGCGTCCCAGCGTAGGGCTTGTTATCTTTTCCTATTTCAATCCTGTTCTGCGCTTCGGACTTGAGCGCTTCTGCGCTACCGCGAAGGAAGCAGGTGTGGATGGCGTGCTCATCACCGACATGATTGTCGAGGAAGCAGACGAATACCTGGAGCAACTGCGTCGCCATAGCATCGCTCCCATCTTTCTGGCCGCGCCCACCAGCCCGGACGAGCGCCTGCAGCGTATCGCACAAGCTTCAAAGGGATTCGTCTACGCTATCTCGCGCACCGGCATCACGGGCACGCAGCAGAAACTTGCTTCTGATGCTGAACAACTGGTCAAGAGGCTGCGCAAATTTACTGATTTGCCTATCGCGGTCGGCTTCGGCATCTCGAATGCGGAACACTTCGCGACCGTGGGCGAGTTCGCGGATGCGGCGGCCATCGGCAGCGCGATCGTTGCCTTGATTGAAAAATCCACGCCGCAAGAAGCGCCAAATTCAATCGGGCGATTTATCAGGGGTCTGCGTCAACCTGTGGCGCTGGCCCATTAATTCCGCTTCAGAATTTCCAGGCAATTCAACTCCGCACAGGCGCATAATATGCGCTCGATGGAAGGGCATACATGGACATTGAAGACTGGCGCAGAAAAATCGACGCAATCGACCTGCAGATCGTGGCGCTCCTCAGCGAGCGCGCCGTTGCGGCTCATGCCATCGGCAAGCTGAAAGAGGCCACCCATCTGCCCGTGTATGAACCGAACCGTGAGCGCATCATCTTCGACCGTGTGCGCGCAGCCAACAAGGGCCCCCTGCCTGACATTGAGCTGGTGCATATCTACGAGCGCATTATTGATGTAATGCGGGCGCTGCAAACGGAGGAATTGGCTTCAGAAAAATCGGCGTCCGCCCAAGGGCAGAACGCGCGCGCAGGGGAGACAGGAAAGTAATCATGATCGTTGCCATGCAGGAGCATGCGTCCGAGGAACAGATACAGCATGTAACGGAGCGCCTTCTGGAACTGGGCTTCAAAGTCCATCGCACTACCGGCGCTGTACAGACCATCCTTGCCGGGGTGGGAACGCCGACGGCTTTCGACGTAAAAGATTTCCAGGTGCTGGATGGCGTAGCTGACGCTCATCGCATCTCGTCGCCATACAAGCTTGCAGGCCGCGGGTTTCGCCCGGAAGGCACAGTCATTCGCTTTCCCAACGGAGTTACCGTAGGCAACAAAGAAGTTGTCGTAATGGCTGGACCGTGTTCAGTGGAAAGCCGCGAGCAGATCTTTGCCGCCGCTGAAAAGGTGAAGGCTGCAGGTGCCAAATTCCTCCGCGGAGGCGCTTTTAAGCCACGCAGCTCCCCTTACTCCTTCCAAGGAATGGGACTCGAAGGACTTAAGCTGTTGCGCGAAGTGGGCGACGCGACCGGACTGCTGATCATCAGCGAAGTGATGGAGATTTCACAGATTGAGCTGATGATGCCTTACGTTGACGTCTTCCAGGTAGGTGCGCGCAACATGCAGAATTTCAATCTGCTGCGTGAGCTGGGGCAGGTGCGCAAGCCGGTGCTTCTCAAGCGCGGCATTGCAGCCACGATTGAAGAGTTGCTGCTCTCAGCGGAATATATTCTCTCCGGCGGCAATTACGAAGTGATGCTCTGCGAACGTGGTATTCGCACATTTGAAACTTATACACGCAATACGATGGACATCTCTGCGATCCCGGTCATCAAGAAGCTTTCACATCTGCCGATTCTCGGCGACCCCTCGCATGGCGTAGGTCTTCGTGATAAAGTCCCGGCCATGGCGCGCGCCGCAGTTGCAGCAGGCGCGGACGGTCTGCTGATTGAAGTCCATCCTAATCCTGAAAAGGCCGTTTCCGACGGCGCGCAGACGCTCTATCCCGAGCAGTTCGCCAAACTGATGCAGGAGCTGAGGGTGATTGCTTTCGCTGTCGAAAGGACCATCGAGTAAGTTATGCCCATCGAGCGCATTGCCATTCTCGGCACAGGACTGATTGGCACGTCAGTGGGAATGGCGCTGCGCCGGAACGGATTTACCGGGACCATTCTCGGTTGGGACCGTGAGGTCGTCCAGGCCGCTATCGCTCTAGGCCGCGAAGCAATTACCGAGATTGCCAATGACCCGGAAACGGCAGCGGAACAGAGCGACGTGGTCCTGCTCAGCGGTCCGGTATTCAGCATTCTGGAATGGCTGGAACAACTGGCTCCAATTCTGCAGCCACATCAACTTGTCACCGATGTTGGCAGCGTTAAGCGCATTCTCTGCGAGCGCGCTGCTGGACTCTACAACCAGCCAGGCAAGGCGGGATTTCTTCCCGGACATCCCATGGCGGGTCGCGAAGTGAGCGGGGCGGCCAATGCCGATGATGAGATTTTCCGCGGTGCGGTATGGCTGTTTACTGAATGTGCGAACGATTCCGGCATATCGCCGGAAGCACGCGCGAAAGCGACAGAATGGCGTGCGTGGGCGCAGAAGTTTGGCAGCCGAACTGTCGACCTCGATCCTGTGAGGCACGACGAACTCTGTGCATGGGTGAGCCATCTGCCGCAGTTTGTCTCGACGGCGTTGAGCGCTCTACTTGAAGATACATTCCCCCACGATGAAGAACTGCGCGCCATTGGCGGCCGCGCGTTGCGGGAGATGACACGGCTCGGCGCGAGTCCATACTCCATGTGGCGCGACATTGCGCACACAAACACAGAAGCGGTTGCAGCAACCTTGCTGGCTCTGGAACAGCGGCTAACACACCTGCGCGAGCATCTGAAGACCGCTGAGCTGCGCGATGAATTCGAACAGGCCAACCGTTTTCGACTGGGCGGCCCGCGAAAGCCATAAAGCGCCGCTTTTTTGCGCAATTTCAGCCGCAATTTATGCCAAAAATGAAAGAAATTAGCGCGGTTTTTGTGCTTTAGAGGCGCTTTTGAGAACACTTGGACGTGATCTACAGCTTTATTGACTGCGAGACATAGGTTCGTCCCTGGACAGCTTCGCGGATAGCCGGGATGAGGTCAGTTAAAACGCGTGACTTGGTGACGTAACCAGAAGCCCCAGCGGAAAATGCAGCAGCAACAAAATAGTTGTCCGCATGTACAGTCAGAAACACGACTCTGGTCCGGCAGTTGATCCCGCGCAATTGGTGGACTGCCTGTAGTCCGTCGAGAATGGGCATGGAGATATCGGTCACAAGGACGTCAGGGTCGAGGCGCTGCACCTCCGACACCGCATCTTGCCCATTGCTTACAGCGGCCACAACTTCAAAGTCATGGTCAAGCGCTCCGCGCACACGATTCAGAATTACTTCGTGATCGTCAGCAAGTACAATGCGAATTTTACGGTTGCCGTTCATGCGGCACCAGTTTTGATTATGTACGCCGATCGTCATCGCCGCGCTCCCCGCGATCGATTGCAGGGAGCGCGCTTTGAGGCGGGAGATGAGCAACATGGCATCTGTGGGAACGTTCCAATCTTGACAATTCTGCTCGAGACGATGCAGTTCCAGCTGTGGAAGCATAGGAGGCAAATGCTATCGGAGCTTCCGTCCTGGTTCCCTCTAATCACGAAATGGGGATTGTATTCCATACTGGCTGAATATGAATGTGGCATGATTTAAGCCATCTTTGGAGTAATCCTGGAAACAGTATGAACTGTTGGATCTCCCGCCTGCGTCGTTAAGATCCTCTTGCAAGCATTGATGAGCAGACTTGGACGCGCTACGCCATATTGAAGGTAGAGCACGGGGATATTGGGATAGCAACCGTGTATACAGTCGATGAATGCGGACCTTTCACGTTCGGAGAACGATTGCTCCAAAATGATTAGGTCGGGCTGCATGGAAAAGGTCAGGGAGACAGCTCGACCCAGACTCTCTGCATATGTTGTTCGAAAACCCGCGGTTCTGAGAATCTCCCCGCGAAGCCTAGCCGCAATGAGGCTCTCATCTCTGGAAACGAGAATGATCTGCTGGTTCAAGGCGACTCCCAGGTGGTTCATTTAGCGCGATAGGATTTGCTGTTCCATGGTCGCGGATCATGCATGCGCGGCCTTATCCTAAACATCCAACTCTACGTCTATGAAAACAGGCTGTAGAGCGTTATATTGCGCCAAGTGTGTTTTTTCATCCGTTCTGGGCTGTCAGCTAGTTATCCGTTAGACTGTCTTTTTCCGATTCGTCCATCACCGAGGTGTCATGAAGAAAGCCCGTTTGACTCACTTAATTTTGCTGTGCCTTGCTCTCATCACGCTTTCTATTCAAGCAACGGCGCAGGAAAAGCCTGCTACTCCCGAAGAAGATTACGTCAAGGCCCATTACACCAAGCACGAATACCGCATTCCAATGCGCGACGGCGTGCATCTGTTCACGTCTGTTTATGTGCCAAAGGACACATCGCAGAGCTACCCGTTCCTGATCGACCGCACGCCCTATAGCGTTGCCCCTTATGGCGAAGATCAATACAAGAAGAACCTTGGGCCATCCGACGAATTCGAGAAGGCCGGCTATATATTCGTTTACCAGGACGTGCGTGGGCGCTATATGTCCGAGGGAAAGTTCGTCGAGATGCACCCGCACATCGACGACAAGAAGTCACCGCAGGACGTGGATGACAGCTCCGATATGTATGACACGCTCGAGTTCCTGTTGAAGCACGTGCCGAACAACAATGGCAAGGCAGGCATCTGGGGAATTTCCTATCCGGGCTTTTACACATCGGCCAGCATTATTGACTCTCATCCAGCGCTGAAGGCAGCATCGCCGCAAGCGCCCATGACCGACCTCTTCATGGGTGACGACGCCTATCACGGCGGCGCATTCATGCTGGATGCCAACTTCGGCTTCTACACTTTCTTCAAGCCATTTGCCGAGCCTTCATTGCCGAAGCGTGAGGTTCCCTTCAGCATGGGCACTCCTAACGCCTATGACTTCTACTTGCAGGCCGGCCCGACGGAAAACCTTGACAAGAAATATCTGAAGGGTTCGAACCCTCTCTTCAACGACCAGCTTTATCACACCACCTACGACGACTATTGGAAGGCGCGCGATCTCGCGCCACACATGAAGAACGTGAAGTGCGCTGTGCTGGTCGTCGGCGGATGGTTCGACGCGGAAGACCTTTCAGGCCCATATAAGACCTTCTACGCGATCAACAAGTTCAATCCCGAAACGCCCACGACGCTGGTGGAAGGCCCATGGGTGCACGGCGGATGGGCGCGCAGCGATGGTGACCATCTTGGCGACGCGGAGTTTAACGCGAAGACGGCCGAATTCTTCCGTAAAAACATTCAGTTCCCGTTTTTCGAGTACTACCTGAAGGGCAAAGGCTCGCCAATGCCGAAGGCTTACGTCTTCGAGACAGGAACCAATGTCTGGCGGACTTATGATTCGTGGCCTCCGCCGCAGGCAAAGCCGAAGATGCTCTATTTCCACTCGGACGGCAAGCTCTCTTTTGATCCGCCTGCCGCGAAAGAATCCTCAGATGAATACGTTAGCGATCCAGCCCATCCGGTTCCGTTCGTCGGATACACGACCGACACTGTGCCGCAGCGCTATATGGTCGATGACCAGCGCTTTGCCGCGACACGAACTGACGTACTTGTCTATCAGACTGATCCGTTGACGGAAGATGTGACGATTGCCGGACCTATTTCTCCCAAACTAAAAATAGCAACCACAGGCACAGATTCTGATTTTGTGGTCAAGCTGATCGACGTGTATCCCAATGACTATCCTGATCCGGAGGAAGACAGCCATCCGGGCAAGCGCGTTCTGGATGCGCCTCCGCTGCGCATGGGTGGCTATCAGCAACTACTACGCGGCGAGCCGATGCGCGCAAAGTTCCGCAACAGTTGGGAGAAGCCCGAAGCCATGGTTCCGGGAAAAATGACGGACGTGGATTTCACCATGCCCGACCTCAATCACACCTTCCGCAAGGGACACTGCATCATGGTGCAGGTGCAGAGCTCATGGTTCCCGCTGGTGGACCGTAATCCGCAAACCTTTACTGACATTCCCCATGCGATGCCAGCAGACTTCAAGAAAGCAACCGAGACGGTCTTTCACGATCAGGGTGCAGCGTCAGGGGTAGAAGTGCTGGTCCTGCCTCAGCAGTAAATCAACAGATCGATCCCAGGTCTCAAAATCGAGACCTGGGACACCCGCACCACATCCGCTTCAATTTCCTATCTGATAGGAGAACGTGAACCGCCCGATCTGAATCAGGGACTTGTCTCCCGGGGGCCAGATGCGGAATGACTCAACTCGCGTTATCGACGCGTTTCTGACCGCTTCCACGCTGCCGACAGGCTTTCCGCTGGCGGCTTCATAGAAGCTGACGGCGAGCGAATCTTCAGTATTGTGTTTCCAGCCGATCAGGTACTCGCCCGCATTCAGTTGGAAATCGCCAATTTTCATCGGCGTCTGGGCGATGAAGAAGTGCGAGTACTTGCCTTCAGCGGAATATCCAGCCGTAATCAAAACCACGCCGGCAACATATTTTCCCTTGCCATCGGTGATCCCAGAAGCCGTCCGCAATTCTGTTTCGATGCGCTCCTGAATGACCGGCGCGCGGGGTGGGATCAACGCCTTCAATTCTGAGTCTGTAGCAATACGCCACGCCCCGCTCTTGGTCTCCTGGGCCGATATCCCGACAACAGCTGTCATGAACAAAAGTAAAAAAAACAGCTTCGTGATTGTGGTTCTGATTTCAGTCAAGGTGAACAATCCCCCGTTGCAGGGCCGTGGTTGCGGCCTGCGTTCTGTCGTTCACTCCCAGTTTGCTGAGAATGCTGTTGATATGCGTTTTCACCGTCGCTTCGGAGATGAATAACTCTCCGGCGATTTCCTTATTGCTGCGTCCAGCCACAATCCGCTTCAGCACGTCCAGTTCGCGAATGGTGAGCGATGGGCCGCCCATGCGCTCGGCGAGACGCTCGGCCACCACCGCGGGAATGCGCGTTTTGCCAGCATGAACAGTGCGTATTGCGTCGGTCAGTTCGTCCGCGTTCATGCCCTTCAGCAGATATCCCTTGGCCCCGGCTTGCAGAGCGCGATAAATGTCTTCATCGCCATCGAATGTCGTCAGCACAATGATGCGCGCGGCAGGAAATTCATGGCGGATCTCGGTAATCGCATCAACCCCATTTTTGTTAGGCAAGCGAAGGTCCATCAGCGTAATGTCTGGGCTATGCTTGCGGTATAGCTCCACAGCCTGCACACCGTCTGCCGCCTCAGCGACGACTTTCATGTCGGGGAGCGTCGCGATCAGGGCAACCAGCCCCTGCCGCACAATGTGATGGTCATCCACCACCATAATCTGAATCAATTCAGCCATACGCTCCTTTTCAAATTGCGACTTCAACCTGGATTTCTGTTCCCTTGTCCTTTGCGCTCACAACGGTGAAGCGCGCGCCGATCTGTTCCGCGCGCTCGCACATACCTGTCAGTCCAAAATGTCCGTTCTTTAAAAGCTCGTTGGGATCACCATCAAAGCCATGACCGTCGTCTTGAATGGTCATGCGCAGCAACTTGTCCTCAAATAACAAGGTGATATTGGCAGTCCGGGCCTGCGCATGGCGCACGACATTTGTGATCGCTTCCTGGCCGATGCGCAGCATCTCCGCTTCAACACGCGCGTCAATGGGGCGGAATGTTCCACTCACCTGCACGCGTGCCTTCACGCCGCTGCTTGCCGTAATCCGTTCGGCGGAACGAGTAAGAGCTGAAGCCAGATCGTTCTGCGTAGTTCCTTGTGAGCGCAGGTTCCAGATCGAACTGCGGGCCTCAGCGATGCACTCGCGCGTCAATGCGCGCGCCTGCTCCAGATGATCCTTTGCCGCGTCAGTAGAAGTAGTCAGCAGCCGCGCTACCACCTCCAACTGCACCGAGACGGCGACAAAGCCCTGCGCCAATGTGTCATGAATCTCACGCGCGATGCGGCTGCGCTCAGCCAATACAGCGCTGAACTGCGCTTCGACAGTCCGCACTCGCCACTGGTAAATGGCATAAGCCAGGAGCGATGCGCATGCCGCAAGCAGAAGGTAAAACCAGTATGTCTGATAGAAGCGCGGGAGAAGCTGGAAGCTGAAGGCGGCATCCTGCTCGCTCCATACGCCGTCATTGTTGTAGGCCATCACATGAAAGGTGTGGCGTCCGGGAGGAATGTTGGTATAGAAGGCCACACGGCGCGAACCTGCGTCCACCCAATCTCGGTCCAGCCCGTCAAGTTTGTAACGGAAACGGACTTTCTGTGGTGCAACGAAGCTCAACCCCGCATATTGAAACGCGATACGCGTGTGTCCGGGCGCAATTTTCGTTTCGCTTTGCATCGGCAGCACAGCATCGTCCACTGACACCTGCTCAATGGCCACCAGCGGAGGTACATGGTTCACCGGCATGTGCGCGGGATCGACGGTGGCAGCTCCGCGCAGCGTTGCAAACCACAACGTCCCATCCTTCGCTTTCCATGCCGCGGGGTGGCCGCCGCTGCTGCACTCGCTGATGCGCATCCCGTCCGCGGTGCCATAGACATCGGGAGAAATTGATCCAGCTTGACCTGCCGCCATGGCGTGAAACTGCTTTTTGCTGACGCGAAAAACACCCTTACTCGATCCAAGCCAGAGGTTTCCATTGCTGTCATCGAGGATTCCGTAGATGTCCTGCGGCAATGCTTTCGCCGCCAGGAAATTCACAAATTTACCGTTGATTCTCGCATTCAGTCCGCCGCCATTCGTGCCGATCCAGAGAGTTCCATCCGCATCCTGATAAAGCGCGGTGATTACGTTGCTCGAAAGCCCCTGCCGCGTGGTGTAGTTCGTGAAGCTGCCATTCGCATAGTGGGTAAGGCCGCCGAGCGTCCCAATCCAGTAGCTGTTGTCCCGGTCCTCAATCACAGCGCCTACCAAGTCGCTGCCCAGGCCGTCCATCGCGGAATACGAAGTAAATTTTCCGTTCTGATAGAGGGACAGCCCATGACGGGTGCCGACCCAGAGAGCTCCGTTGCGGTCGGTGTAGAGTGAGCGGACAAAATCGTCGGCGAGTCCGTCGGCAGAAGTGAATACCGTGTCCTGGTTTCCTCTCACGCGATTGAGGCCATCAGGGGTTCCGATCCAGATGCCGCCGCTTGCATCGTCGGCCAAAGCAAGGGCCACGTTGCTCGACAGGTTGCTGGCGGTAGTCAGCGTCGAAAATTTTCCATTCGCAAGCTTGCTGACGCCGCCATTGTTGGTACCCACCAGCATTTCACCACGATGGTCCTCAAAAACAGATCGCACCAGGTCGTCTGTTAATCCGTCCTGCGTCGTGTATGTTGTGAATTTTCGATCACGCAGGACGGCAACGCCGCCTGAATCCATGCCAAGCCATACACTGCCTTCGCGGTCTTCATAGAAAGCCAGCACCAGACTGCTCGAAAGGCCTTCTTTAGGAGTGAGAGCGGAAATATGACCGCCAAAGACGCGGGCGGCCCCGCGATCTGTAATCGCCCATACAGCATGTTCGCGATCCTCAAACAAGCTCGTGATGCGGTTTCCCGGCAATCCATCGTGCTCAGTAAAGGTGCGCGTCGTTTTGCCATCATACTCATCAAGCCCGTTTGCCGTGCCGATCCAGAGATGACCGTCCGATGTGCTGTGCAGGCAGGTAATGTCTGCACCCGACCCGTTGGACAGATGAAACTCAGTTGGCCCACCGCTGGAAGAAATGACCCTCAATCGGGCATGTGTCCCGATCCATATGCGGCCAGAAGCATCTGAGGCCAGTGCCTGGATCGGCTCTCCTCCCGCGATGGCTGTTGTAACAGCGCCACTGCCGGGACCGATCTTCAGCAGGCTGTTTCCGGAATTCACCCATAGCGAACCGTCAGAAGATTCGGCAATCGCGCTCGTAGCTGACAATCCTTGCGGAAATTCAATCGGCTGAAAATGTCCATCGATAAATTTGCCCAGACCTGACGTGGTCAGCGCCCACAGACGCCCGTCGCGACTCTGATATACAGACCAGACTGAATTGGCAGGGAGTCCTTCGCTTGTCGTGAACAGTTTGAACACGCCATTTTGAAACCGGGTAAGGCCGCCGGAAGCGCCGATCCACAGAGCGCCTTGTCGATCTTGAAAGAGGCTGTAAATCAGGTTGCTGCCAAGCTGCGGAGTGTTTTTCTTGTCGAAAATGGCGAATTGCGCGCCGTCAAAACGCACAAGCCCGTCTTCAGTTGCGAACCAGAGATGGCCGTCGCGCGTTTGCAATACGGCATGGACGGTGTTCTCGGGCAGGCCATCATCGGTCTGCCATGACTGGTAGCCATAATGCCGGAGCGGATAGTTTGGATCGAGCCCGGCAGCGGGGTGGCCTGCCAGAAGAAGCAGTCCGGTGCAGCAGATGCTCCAGAAATGGCGAGGAATGGGCATGTAGTGCGTTTAACAGGAATATACACACCCAACAGGGGGGAACACACTCCATCAAAAGGTGGAGAAATGCTTTGGGCGAATGCAATTCGAGAAGCTACTGGCGTTTGTCCGACATCAATTGCTGAAATTCGGGTACATCATGAAGGATCGCAAATTCTTTGTCGTCAAGGATTTTTTTACGGTCGGTGAACCCTTCATCGATCGCTTTTCGCAGGTATACCAGCGCTTCAGTCTTTCTGCCCGCTTCGGCATAGACTTTGGCCAGCAGATAATTGAGGGTTGCGATCTCATGTGTAGGTCCGGTTTCGGCAATCCTTGCAGCGGGGTCGCTTTCAAAGACATTGGGATCGAGCGACAGCGCCGTGCGATAGCATTCAGCGCCTTTCTTGGTTTTACCTTCCGCCAGATAGGCTGTGCCCAGGTTACTGTAGAACATCGCTGACTTAGGGTTCAGCTTAATGGCTTTCTTGTAAGCCCTTTCTGATTCGTGGAAGAGCTTTTGTCCGTAATAAACCGCACCCATGTTATTCCACGCTTCAGAATACTTGGGATTCAGCTTGATGGCCTTTTCATAATCTTTCTGCGCATCTCGCAAATTGAACATATGGTGGTTGGCGATGCCCATCTTGTTCCATAACACGGCTGAATCGAGCGGCGCCTGCCGGTAAGCATCAAGCGCGGCAACGTAACGCTGGTGCGCCATCAGTATGTCGCCCTGCACCTCGGGCGTAATCGCAAAATGCGGTGTTTCGTCCACAGCTTTCATTGGAGGCTGTTGGGCATAGCTGCCTAATGCCATGAAGGCCGGCGTTTGCGCCATGGGCTGTAGAGTAAATACGCATGTAAGGGAAGCAAGGGCCAGCCCGGCGAATGTGCGTGAAGTCAGCGAGGAACGAAGGTCTACCATGACTGCCTCCTCAAGATGCAATGAACCAATTGCATCCGGCCAGGCACGCCCAGAACTGGGGGCCCGCAGCCATCTCGCCTTTCGGCTGAAAGGCGGCACGGTGTGGTGTCCGGGTAGACCCGGCCTTTGGCTAAGGATTTTAGCGCAAATTAGCCGCAAAAAGCGAACCGTCTGGCCACAAAAAGCAAACGAGGGAACGGCATTTGTCGCCCCCTCGCCGCCGCAATTGAGGCTAAGTTCAGGAATCCAGATCGTCTACATAGTGAGCCAGTAATACCAGGTTCCCGGAGAACGGGTCCTTGATCAGCAGGCCAACCACCCTGATTCTGTTCAATGAGCTTACGTCGTCAAGCTTGGTCAACCCATCGCGGAAGTGTGTGCCGTCCGCGATAAACACCGTCACCGTACCGGGCACCAGCAATCCTGCGAACCCCTTCACGTTCATCTGGAAGGTGTGATTGCTGTCGTTGATGCTTCCCGGAACGACAGTTCCCACATAACCCCAGTGCCGCAATACCACGCGTTTCACCGTGACCGCCTGTGGATTTGAAGCTCCGCTTGCCGGACCTCCGACGGACACATGCTGCCCCGGAACCAGCGCGCCGGAGTTGAACAGGAATTGTGTCAAAGGGTTGTGCATCCAGTAAATGAAATACTTCTCACTGCCGCTCAGATTGATTTGCGCAATCTGGCCGATAGACAGTCCCGTCGATGTTGGAAGCAGGCCGCGCACATAGAGATCAAAGCTCGAGGCTGTGCCCGATGGCGGTTGCACGTATGTGATTTGGCCGGCGGCGTAGAAGCCGTCCTGCGACAAGATTGCCACTTCATCGGCGTCGATTGTGGAATCAGCGCGGTCCAGCGTGCCGGAAATCTGCACAATACTGCTGGTGGTCAGGCTGCTTATGCTTTCATTGTTGTCCCACTCAGTCTGCCCATTCACGTTCACAGTGAACTGCCGTCCGTGTGAACCCTGAATCACGAACGATTGCTCTGAAGCGTTCACGCTCACGACGCCGGTATCAAATTCATCGATATACGCGCCTGGGTCGCTGGGAGTGATGGCTTTGATATCGAATGTCGGCGTCACGTGTCCCGTAATTTGTCCGGTGCTGTCTACCTGAATCGATTGCCTGAGATCGAAATCGAGATGGATGCCGACAGGCTCTGACTGGGCGACTACCAAAGGCGATTTGAGCTGAGTGGTGAACGTTGCCTGCGTCAACATCGCGGGCATCGTCTGAATCGTGGGCGCGGCGCCGGATTGCGTCTGCAGGTATCCGATGGTTGCGCTGCCCAGCGTCACCGCGATGCTGTTATAGGTCCCGACCGGCACGTCGTTCATATCGAGCAGAGTCTGCAGACCGTTGTAACGCGCGAAATCAACTGTCGGCGAGCCGCTGAGCAAAGGCACCTGATTGCCGTTTACATCAATCGCGTCCACGCTCTGGACCTGCACCGCAAAGGAAACAACGCCTGCCAGAGGGGCATCCGTGCCGATAATGAATGCCGGGGCCGAAGGAATTGAAGAAGAGGTGGTATTTGAAGAGGAGCCGCTACTGGTAGTGCCGCAACCGCTAACCAGAAGAGCAATCAGCGCAACTGGCACAAGAGAAAATGCAAATTTGTCGTGAGATGTGGAGGACATGGGTGGGTCTTCTCTTTCCGCACATGACCCGCCGATGGCGATGCAATCTCAATCAAATGAATATGGCTGCGCAAGCCGGGTATTTCCCACGCGCACACGTCTCGCGCCGTCGACGCAAACTATGTGTGACCGTGAAACCACCCTTTCCCCGGAACCTGAAGAAAGACCAGCAGCCATCTCGAATCGATTGAACAACGCCAACGCCGCAGAATGTTGCCGAGATATAGTTTTGCGCCGCGGAACGACAACGCTGCTCTTCCAGACCCCGCCTGTGATGAGAAGTTGCGCGATATTTTTCAGCTTTTCAGCGCCGCGCTCACAGCCGCCAAGGACAATCTATTTTTTGCTGGAAGACTTCTTCCTGGAGATCTTCTTTTTTGTGCTCTTCTTTTTCGTAGCACTCTTCTTTTTCGGGACCTTCGCGCCAGACTTGCGCGCTTCCGACAAGCCAATGGCAATGGCCTGTTTGCGACTCGTGACTTTCTTTCCGCTGCGGCCGCTCTTCAGCTTGCCTTGCTTCATGGCACGCATCTCGCGCTCCACGGACTTCGAAGCCGCCTTTCCGTACTTGCGGGAACTCGATTTCTTTTTTGTCGGCATGGCACACCTCTCGTAAGTGGGAAGCAATCGAGATGATGCAGGTTGTGCGATTATTGCGCTACTGCCGCGGGGAGGATGTCTTTCACGTCAATCCATTGCGTCGGATACTCGCCCGTATAGCAAGCCACACAAAAGTGATTACCCTCGCCGCCGTCACATGCCTTTTGTAACCCTTCCAGTGACAAATAAGCCAGCGAGTCGGCTTCAATGAATTGGCGAATTTCTTCAATCGAGTTGTTGGCCGCAATCAGCTCCTGCTTGCGCGGCGTGTCTACGCCATAAAAGCAGGGCGAGATGGTCGGAGGGCAACTGATGCGCAGATGCACTTCCTTTGCGCCCGCCGAGCGCACCATGCGCACGATCTTGCGGCTAGTCGTTCCGCGAATGATCGAGTCGTCAATCAGGATGATGCGTTTGCCTTCCAGCAGATTGCGTACGGGATTCAGCTTGAGCTTCACGCCGAAGTCGCGCACGCGCTGCTCCGGTTCGATAAATGTGCGGCCGACATAGTGGTTGCGGATCAGCCCGAACCGGAAAGGCAGCCCGCTTTCAGCGGCATAGCCGATTGCCGCAGTCACGCCGCTGTCCGGAACAGGAACGACAAGATCGGCCTCGACGTGCGACTCGCGTACCAGTTGACGACCCATCTCCTCGCGGCTCTCCTGCACCCAGCGGTTAAAGATTTTGCTGTCAGGCCGCGCGAAATAGACGTGCTCGAAGATACAGCTTGATTGCGGCACACCAGTTGAATACTGCCGCGAGGTCACGCCGTCGCGCGTGACCATGACGAGTTCGCCTGGTTGCACGTCGCGCTCAAATTTGGCGCGCAGTAGATCGAAGGCGCATGTCTCCGAAGCAAAGACAATCGTGTCCGGCCCGTCAGGGTTTTCGATCCTGCCCATTGAGAGCGGACGGAAGCCGCGAGGATCGCGCGCGGCAAAGATGCGGTCGCGCGTCATCATCACGATGGAGAATGCGCCATCTACCTGCCGCAGTGAATCAGCGATAGCGTCAACCAGCGTGCCTTCTTTCGAGTGCGCGATTAGCTGAACGATAATCTCCGAGTCGCTCGTGGTCTGGAAGAACGCGCCTTCGCGTTCGAGCTTTGCCCGCACATTGCCGAGATTTACAAGATTGCCATTGTGGGCAATGGCGATGAGGCCCTTAGTGGAGTCAACGCGAATCGGCTGCGCATTGAGCAGCGCCGAATCTCCTGTTGTTGAGTAGCGCGTATGCCCAATGGCCATATCTCCATTGAGCTTTGCCAGCACCTCTTCGGTAAAGATATCGGAGACAAGACCCATGCCCTTGATGTTCGAAAGATTCGTGCCGTCAGCAGAGGCAATTCCCGCGGACTCCTGTCCGCGATGCTGCAAAGCGTAAAGTCCGAGATACGCCTGACGCGCTGCTTCCGGATGCCCATGGATGGCCATGACGCCGCACTCTTCGCGAAGCTTATCGTCTTCTCCCACTCTTCGCGTTCGCTCAGGATGGGGCACCCGAGTTTCTTCTCCGGGAACGCCTTCGATCAGCAAACGGCTCACGCGAGCACCTCATCGTAGAGCTTCGCTTCAAGAGCATTGGCCCATATATGCTGCAATCCTTGAACGCTTTCGTCAATCACTGTTCTGCCGTTTACCTGGATGCGGAAAAAATTCTTCTCTGTTTCGCCGATGTACTTCACGGTCAGTTCCGGATACTTGCCGATAACCTGCTCTATTTTCTTCGCGGCTCCTGCGTCGCAACTGACTACCACCTGCGTCGCCGTTTCACCAAAAAGCTGCCATGTGAGTGGAAGATCGGAGCCTTCCTCAAGATGCGCGCTTACGCCAATGCCATTGCCGAAGGCGCTCTCTGCAAGCGTTACTGTGATACCGCCATCTGAGATATCGCGCGCGGAATGGAGCAATCCGGCATCTGCAAGTTCTGCCAGACATTTGTGCAAAGATGCTTCCACATCAAGGTCGAGCATAGGTGGAGTACCCCATAGCTCACCAAGAATGGTTTTGGCGTATTCAGAGGAGCCAAATTCTCGCAGGCGCTCTTCAATCGTGGACAGTCTCGTCGGGCCGATCGCAAGGACGATATCGCCCTCTTTCTGGAAAGAGCTTGAAACAGTCTTCGTCACCTCTTCGAGCAGGCCGACGATTCCGAGCACTGGCGTCGGATAAATGCCTTCGCCGCGCGTTTCGTTATAGAGAGACACATTGCCTCCCGTGATGGGAGTGCTAAGTGCCGTACAGGCTTCCGCAATACCGTCGATAGCAGCTGACAACTGCGCCATGATTTCAGGCTTTTCCGGATTGCCGAAGTTCAGGCAATTCGTCGCTGCAATCGGTGTAGCTCCCGTGCAGGCGACTTTGCGCGCCGTCTCGGCGACCGCATGTTTCGCGCCGAGCTTCGGGTCGAGATAACACCAGCGGCCATTGCCATCAAGGGCCATAGACAAGCCGCGCCTGGTGCCCTTGATGCGCATTACGCCGCCCTCGCCTCCCGGCCCTTGCACCGTGTTGGTCTGCACCATCGAGTCGTACTGCTCATGCACCCAACGCTTGGAGCAGATGTTTGAGGAGGCCAGCAACTGGCGCAGATCATCGGTATAGTCGCGCGTCGAGGTCCTGTCTTCGTAATTCAGCTTATCGAGCGCACTGCGAGTCGGTTCAGCAGATACCCGCGCTTTCCACTCGCCCACCGGACGGTGATATACCGGAGCATCATCGGTAAGCGACTGGTTCGGAATGTCCGCCACCAGCTCGCCATGGTGCAGGATGCGCAATCGCGGTTCCGGAACTACGGTGCCAACGATGGTCGCGTCCAGTCCCCACTTCGCGAAAACGTCCAGCACCTCCTGCTCGCGTCCCTTGTCGGCGACAAGCAGCATGCGCTCCTGCGATTCGCTCAACATGATCTCGTAGGCGCTCATGCCGGTCTCGCGCTGCGGCACATTGTCCAGTTCGACTTCGAGCCCAACGCCGCCGCGCGCGCCCATTTCGCAGGTAGAGCAGGTCAGTCCGGCAGCGCCCATGTCCTGAATGCCGACAATGGCTCCGGTCTTCATCGCTTCCAGACAGGCTTCCAGCAGCAGCTTTTCCATGAACGGATCGCCCACCTGCACATTTGGCCGCTTCTGCTCCGAGCCTTCCTTGAACTCCTCGCTGGCCATGGTCGCCCCGTGGATGCCGTCCCGCCCGGTCTTTGCGCCAACGTAAATCACCGGATTGCCAACGCCTGTGGCCTTCGCGTAGAAAATTTCGTCCCGCCGGACAAGGCCAAGCGCAAAGGCATTGACCAGCGGATTGCCCGAATAGCACTCTTCGAAGCGTGTCTCGCCGCCAAGATTCGGCACGCCGAAGCAATTACCGTATCCGGCAATACCATGCACCACCCCTTCAACAATGGAGTGGTTTTTATGCACGATCTCCCGCGGAGTGTTTTCGTCTTCCGTGATCGGACCGAAGCGAAGCGAATCCATCACCGCCAGCGGACGCGCGCCCATAGTAAAGATGTCGCGCAAAATGCCGCCAACGCCGGTGGCCGCTCCCTGAAACGGCTCAATATACGAAGGATGGTTGTGCGATTCAATTTTGAAGGCGCAGGCCCAGCCATCGCCCACGTCGATAATGCCGGCGTTCTCGCCTGGTCCCTGCACCACGCGGTCGCTCCTGGTTGGCAGCCGCCGCAGATGCACCCGTGAAGACTTGTAGGAGCAATGCTCGCTCCACATGACGGAGTAAATGCCCAGCTCCGTAAGGCTCGGAGTGCGCCCTAAAGCGGTCAGGATGCGCTCGTATTCCTCTGATGTAATACTGTGCTGGGCCAGAAGCTCAGGGGTGACAGAGACAGCCTGTGGAGCTACAGGGACAGACGAAGATTTCATGGCGGCTACTCCTTTATTGTCGCATGGTGGAGTAGATATTAGAACGGCCCAGAAGGCATTCCGAAATCCGCCTCAAAGCATCAGAGCTTCGAGAAGCAAATCATCCGAGGGGAAAGCGCATGCAGAAGATCACGCCATTCTTATGGTTCGATGACAAAGCAGAGGAGGCAATGCACTTCTATGTCTCCATCTTCAAGAACTCAAGAATCAAACAGGTCAGCAGGTCTAGAGATGCCGGACCCGAACCAAAGGGCTCCGTCATGTCCGTTACATTTGAGTTGGAAGGGCAGCAATTTATGGCGCTCAATGGTGGCCCGCTTTTCAAGTTCTCTCCCGCTATATCACTCTTCGTGGATTGCGAAACGCAGCAGGAAGTGGATGAACTGTGGGCAAAGCTTTCTGCAGGCGGGAATGAAGACCGTTGTGGCTGGCTTACTGACAAGTATGGGCTATCGTGGCAGATCATTCCCAGGATCTTGGGAGAGATGCTCAGCGATCCTGACCCGGATAAATCGCAGCGCGTCATGAAGGCCATGCTGAGGATGGTCAAGATTGATATTAATGCACTGAAGAATGCTTACGCCGGGGCTTAAAAAGCCATCAATGCGCTGCGGGGATTTCTGACAGGCTTTCTCGAATGGCGCGAATGTGCCCCGGCCTGGTGCGGCAGCAACCGCCGATAATCTGCGCTCCGGCCTCGGCCCATTCGCGTGCAAGTCTGCCAAAGTCTCCTGCGTCGGATGCCCCAGTCCAGCAGTGATGCTCCGCGTCCCAACCTTCGCCTGAGTTGGGGTAGACGACGAGGGGCTTCCGCGTCGCACGCTTCAACTCGCCAATGAGCGGCAGAATGAGCCTCGGCTGCGTGCAGTTGACGCCCACGGCGATGATCTGTTTTTGCTTGTCGAGAAATTCCGCGCAGCGCGCCAATTGCTCTCCGTGCGAGACATGTTCTTCATCCTTGCAGGTAAAGGAAGCCCAGCCGTGAACGTCTGGATGTTGATGCAGTGCCTCGACGATGGCTTCCGCTTCTTCGAGCGAGGGCACAGATTCGAGTGCAACGAAATCAGCTTCTGTCGTTTCAATGACTGCCAGCCTTTCCGCGTGAAAGCGGACCAGATCAGCAAAGCTGACATCATAGTTACCGTGGTATTCCGATCCGTTGTGCAAGACAGCGCCGTAAGGTCCCAGTGAAACGCCAATCCAGACTGGACGCGAGGACACTTTGCGATAGCGTTCACGCGCGGTGACCGCCAGATCGACGGACTGCCGCAGCGCATCTGCAGCGGCTTCCGGCGGCTGTCCAAGTTCGGCATAGCCCATTGCCGACACCTGATAGCTGGCGGTAAGGATGCAATCGGCCCCCGCTTCCAGATAGTTGAGATGAACATCTTCGATGGTCCAAGGACTGTCCGCGAATACATGGGCAGACCACAGCGGACCACTGATATTGCATCCGTGCCGCTCAAGTTCGGTGGCCATGCCGCCATCCAAAATGCGGAGCTTCGTAATATCGAGCTGATCGTACGGCGTCATAAACTGCCTATGCTGTGCGTTCGCCCGCTTCGCCAAGCGTCAGACGCGTTGTCATCTTGCGGCGTCCGCGGAAGAACGTGATGGTCACGGTATCGCCCACCTGGTGATGGTCCATGATGTTGTCGATATCCTGCGTGCTGGTCACCTGCTGGTCATCAATGCCGACAATCAGATCGCCGCCGAGGTAAATCTGCATATTGCCGAGATAAGCAGTCTGGTTCCCGCCGCGCAGTCCGGCCTGCTCTGCAGGTCCGCCGGGTAAAACGCGCTGGATCAGCACGCCATAATCGGCGGCAAGCCCCATCTGGTCCGCGAGATCGGGCCCGATGGGATAAGAAAGAATGCCCAGTGACGGTCGCCGCACACGGCCATAACGCGCAAAGTCGCCCAACACTGCTTTTGCCGTATCAATAGGAATGGCGAACCCGATGCCAGCGTTCTGCTCCACGTCCTGGTTCGGGTTCGTGGCAATCAGCGAAGTGATACCAATGACTTCGCCACGCGAGTTCAGCAGCGGCCCGCCCGAATTACCGGGATTGATGGCAGCGTCCGTCTGAATGGCATTGTCGATCAGATCGCCTGTCGGTCCGCGAATCGAACGCATCGCGCTGATGATGCCGGTTGTCATAGTGCCGCTCAGGCCGAACGGGTTGCCAATGGCATAGACCTTCTGCCCCACAACCAGATTGCGCGAGTCGGCAAGCACAGCCGGGACAAGGTTAGGCGCATTGATCTGCAACAACGCCAGGTCATGATGCTGGTCCTTGCCAATGATGCGCGCCTTGTAGCGGTGCTTGTCATAGGTGGTCACCTCCACCTGCTGGGCGCCCGCGATGACATGGTAGTTGGTGAGAATCTGGCCTTCTTTATTCAGGATGAACCCCGAACCCTGCCCCTGCTGCGGCACGGCACCCCAAAAAAAAGTGTAGGAAACCGCCGATGAGGTAATGTTCACAACCGACGGCAGCGCCCGTTTATAAACCGAGATGTTGTTCAACTCTTCGGAGTCGTATTCCGGCGCGGCATGCGCTTCGGTCAAATGCAGCGAACTGGGGGCAATCGCGTGTTGAAACTGGTTTGCCGACCGGGTCCGGTTGATGACCAGCCAGAAGCCCCCGACCAGCACAAGCACTAAAACAATCCTGCGAAAAATCATTCGGTATCCGTTTAACTTAGTGCTGTTGCACTGCTTCTATTTTAGCGATTTCGCTGCTCGCTGTAGGCTGGCGAAGACCTCGTCCACCTGTCGCTGCGTTGCTTCCAATGTTCCGCCGTTGTCGATGACAAAGTCGGAATGAGGAATTTTTTCTCTGTCGGAAATCTGTGCGGCAAGACGTGAGCGCGCATCCTGTTCCAGAGTTGTCAGTTGCTCTGCGCTCATCTGTGCTGCGTCATCAAGCCGCTTCAGGAAACGTTCGATCTTCAACTCGTCAGGAGCAGTCACCAGCACAACCCGATCAAAGCGGTCGCGCCAGCCCGGTACGCTGCCGGAAGCTCCGGCCTCAAAGATCAATGCAGACTCGATCATCGCAATTGCATCCGGATCGCCGGCAAACAACTCATCAGCCCACTTCTCCTGCGCGGTGATCACAGCGGGATGCACGATCCTGTTCAGCTCATCCAGCCTGCCTTGGCGGAAGGCGAGATCAGCCAGCCGCACGCGATTCAGCATGCCGTCAGTGCGAACCACTTCTGGTCCGAAGTGCTCGATAATCTGGCGGAATACTTCCTCCCCCGGTTGCATCAGCCTGCGGCCCACCTCGTCTGCGGAGATGACATGAACGCCGCGCGCGGCAAACATCTGCGCGACAGTGCTCTTGCCGCTGCCTAATCCGCCTGTAAGCCCAACACGCAACATCGGCGTCTCAGACTGCCAACCCGCGCCGCAGCTTGGCCGCGCGCACCGTGTTCGCCATCAGCATGGCAATGGTCAGAGGTCCCACTCCGCCGGGGACCGGCGTGTATGCGCCCGCGATTTTGAACGCCTCCGGATGCACATCGCCGACAATCGTCGATCCCTTCAGCACAAACGTTTCCTCGCGCTTCTTGTCGCCGGCGAAATACTTGTCGAACTCTTCGCGCGATGTGATGCGATTGATTCCGACATCGAGAATCGTCGCGCCCGGCTTCACCAGATCAGGCGTCACGTATCCCGGCCTGCCAATGGCCGCCACCAGAATGTCTGCATTGCGCGTATAGCTGCCCAGGTCGCGCGTCTTGCTGTGGCAGATGGTGACCGTCGCGTTCTCATGCAGCAGCAGAATCGAAATCGGCTTGCCGACGATGTCGCTGCGTCCAATCACGACCGCATTCTTCCCCGCAATCGGCAGATTGCTGCGCTTGAGCATCTGGATCATGCCCGCCGGAGTGCAAGGAGCCAGCGCCGGCTGGCCTGCCTGCAGGCGTCCCACATTTACCGGATGAAACCCGTCAACATCCTTCGCCGGAGAAACCGCCTCAAGCAGCAGCTTCGCGTTCACCTGCTTCGGCAGCGGAAGCTGGATGAGGATGCCGTCAATGTCCTCACGCGCATTCAACTGTGCAACCAGTTCCAGCATCTCTTCCGTCGTCACCGTGTCCGGAGGCGTAATCAAGTCGGAATAAATGCCGAGCTGTCCGCTAGTGCGGACCTTGCTGCGCACATAAATTTCAGAAGCAGGTACATTGCCCACCAGCACCGCCGCCAGTCCGGGGCGAATGCCCTGCGCAGCCAGTTGCTCCACTTCCGCAGCAACTTCTGCTTTGATCTGCGCGGCAATTGCATTTCCATTGAGTATGCGTGGTGTTGTCATCTCTGCTCATGGTAAAGGATGCCTATGGTTGTACCGAAAGCGTAGCGGTTCGCGGGAGGAATTGCGTTTCACCACTGCTTTGTTAGTCCGCAGTTTCGACGAGCATTTACTCAGACGCGACGTGCGATCTAGGCATCATTTAGTTCTCGGGCTTCGGCGTCGCAATGGGCCTTGGTATCTCTGCCTTACAATTCCCCCATCTAAAATACACATCTTGCGTGGTTGGGGCGGGAAGATCTTCGACCCCTTCATTTGCGAATCCGCATTTTGGACAGGTCACGTTCACGAAATATGCTAGATGCATCGACTTTTACCTCGTCTACTCATTATAGAAACGGGCTCCGCTTCACTAGTTGCTATGCAAGTGATCTTAGAGGGTTTGTTAAAACTCATGGTAAAGGATGCGTACACTGTTGACATGAAAGTCGAGGGATTTTCTCCAGACATGCTCGCCATGCTGGCCTGTCCTGTATGTCACGGCAAGCTGACGGCAGAAGACACTCAGATTCTCTGTCTCCAGTGTCAGCGCCGGTATCCGATTGAAGATGGAATTCCCATTTTGCTGGCAGACCGCGCGCAGCAGGCATCCTAGCGCGGATGCTGATGGAAGAAGGGATAGACCGCCCAGAAAGCGATGCCGGCCGCAACCAGAATCGCTCCGAACAAAATGGCAAGCATCATTCCCCAGGAAAGACCAGTGTGTTGTTGAGACTGTTCATCTGTCATTGGCGATAAATTCAGTATCTGCTTGGTTCCCGCGCGACAGCAAGCGCAGGCCGCTTAGTCGCCGGTCGCCGGAGCGTGCCGCGAGGGTGTGGTCTCGCCTTTTTCAAAGCGCTTGCCAAAGCGCTGCACACGCAGTTGTAACTTGTCGAAGAAGAGATAAACCACCGGCGTGGTGAAGAGCGTCAGCATCTGCGAAACGATCAACCCGCCGACGATGGTGATGCCCAGCGGACGCCGCAGTTCCGATCCGGTTCCTGTCATCAGGGCCAGCGGAAGGCCGCCGAGCAGCGCCGCCATGGTGGTCATCATAATTGGCCGGAAGCGCAGCAGGCATGCTTCATAAATGGCGTCTTCGCTGCTCTTGCCCTCATTGCGCTCTTGCGAAAGCGCGAAATCAATCATCAGGATCGCATTCTTTTTCACGATGCCGATCAGCAGAATTATCCCAATCACGGCAATGACACTGAGGTCCGTGTGCGTGACCAGGAGGGCGAGGATCGCGCCAACACCCGCTGAAGGCAGCGTGGAAAGAATCGTGATGGGATGGATGTAGCTTTCGTAAAGCATGCCCAGCACGATGTACACCGTGGCCAAGGCCGTCAGGATAAGAAATGGCTCGCTGGCCAGCGATGATTGAAAGGCCTGCGCCGTTCCCTGGAAGCTGGGGTGAACGGTGCTGGGCATGCCCATATCGGCCTCGGCGCTCTGCAGCGCTGTCACTGCCTGACCCAACGAAATGCCCGGAGCGAGATTGAAAGTCAGAGTGACAGCAGGGAACTGCCCCTGGTGATTAACCGCGAGCGCTGTACGTGCAGATTGATACTTCGTGACTGCCGTAAGCGGAACGTTTGTACCGTTGCTCGATTTCACATAGATGCTCTTCAACGAATCCGGGTCGCGCTGATACTGGGGCGCCACTTCCATCACTACGTGGTACTGATTCAGCGACGTGTACATCGTCGATACTTCACGCTGGCCGAAGGCGTCATACAGCACGTTGTCAATCAGCTGTGGCGAGATGCCAAGACGTGCGGCCGTATCCCTGTCCACGACCAGATTGGCAGCAAGCCCCTGATCCTGCTGGTCGGTCGAGGCATCGCGCAATTCGGGCATGGTACGCATTTTTTCGAGAAGCTTCGGCGCCCACTCGTTTAATTCTTCAATGTTCTCGTCTTCCAGCGTGTACTGGTATTCCGCGTCGCTCGACCGCCCTCCCACCCTGATTTCCTGTGAGGCCTGAAGAAAGAGAGTCATGCCTGGTACGTGCGCAAGTTTGGGACGCAGCCGGTTAATAATTTCATCGGCGGAGACGTTATGCCGCTCGCTGAGCGGTTTGAGCGTGATGAACATACGGCCAACATTTGTCGTGGCGCCGCCGCCGCTGCCGCCGGCAAATGCCATCACCGATTGCACACCAGGGTCTTCCTGCACAATTTGCGCAAGTTCGGCCTGTTTTATCTGCATCGCCTCAAAGGAAATGTCCTGCGAAGCGCGCGCCGAGCCGGACAGGCGGCCCGTGTCCTGCTGCGGGAAGAACCCTTTCGGGACGAGAACGAAAAGATAGATATTCAGAAAGAAAGTTCCGATTGTGATGAGCAGCACAGGAACTTTATGCGCAAGCACCCAGCGCAGGCCATGATCGTAGAGGGTGAGCATACCGTCAAAGAAGCGTTCGCTGGCGTTGTAGATCCGCCCATGCTTCTCCTGATTGTGCGGTTTCAGGAATTTCGCGCACATCATCGGCGTCGTTGTGAGTGAAACCAGTAGCGAGACGGCGATGGCTACGCTGAGTGTTACGGCAAATTCCCGGAAGAGGCGCCCGACAATGCCGCCCATGAGGAGAATGGGAATAAATACCGCGATAAGCGAAGTGCTCATCGAAAGTACGGTAAATCCGATCTCCCGCGAACCCTTCATGGCCGCCTCATAAGGAGACATGCCGACTTCGAGATAACGCGTGATGTTCTCGATGACAACAATCGCGTCGTCCACCACAAACCCGGTCGAGATGGTCAGCGCCATCAGTGACAAGTTGTCGAGCGAGTAGCCCATCAGGTAGATGATGCCGAAGGTCCCCACCAACGAGAGAGGGACGGCCACGCTGGGAATGAGCGTCGCCCAGATATTTCTCAGGAAGAGAAACACCACCAGCACAACCAGTATGATGCTGATGAGCAGCGAAATCTCAACATCAAACACGGCGGCGCGAATCGTGGTGGTACGGTCCAGCACGACGTGAAAATCGATGAGCGGAGAAATCGACGCCTTAAGTGCGGGGATGTCCGCATACACGCGGTCGATGGTGTCAATAATGTTCGCCCCAGGCACTTTGAAGACGATGATCAGAACAGCTGGCTTGCCATTCGCTAGACCGGCAGTGTGAACGTCGGAAACCGAGTCAACCACTTCTCCAAGATCGGAGAGCCGGACCGCCGCGCCAGTTGTGGAGTTATAGCCGACGATGAGCGGCGCGTATTCGCTCGCGTGCATCAGCTGGTCATTGTCGGCAATCGTCGAAAGCCGGCCGCCGGCCTTGAGATAGCCTTTAGCCGAATTGAAGTTGACCGCCCCGAGCGCGGTGCGCACGGCCTCAAGCCCCATACCATAGGAACTCAATTGCATGGGATTCAGTTCAGCACGCACAGCTGGCTGGGCGCTTCCGCCTACGAATACCTGCCCCACGCCTGAAATTTGCGAAATCTTCTGTGCCAGGATCGAATCCGCGGCATCGTACATCTGGCCCTTCGACAGAACGTCGGAGGTCAACGCGATGATCATGATCGGCGCGTCCGCCGGGTTCACTTTCCGGTACGACGGATTCGATGGAAGATCAGCGGGCAATTGGCTGCGGGCCGCATTGATAGCCGCCTGCACGTCACGCGCAGCGGCGTTGATGTCGCGCGACAGATCAAACTGCATCGTGACTGAACTGCCGCCAAGCGAGCTCGAAGACGTCATCTCGGTGATGCCCGCGATTCTTCCGAACTGCCGCTCCAACGGTGTTGCAATCGACGATGCCGCCGTCTCCGGACTACTGCCGGGCAGACCGCCATACACAGAGATTGTTGGGAACTCAACTTCCGGCAGAGACGCTACCGGCAGCAATGTGTAGCCCACCGCTCCGCCAAGCAGCAGGGCGAGACTCAGCAGCGAAGTGGCTACCGGGCGGCGGATAAATGGCGCGGAAAGATGCATGAGTCAGCCCTCAATCCGCGTGGACCGCGCGCTCCTCAATCATGCGTCCTTCGCGGCGGCGTGAGAGCCGCTGCGCAAGACGATCAAAATAGAGGTAGACAACAGGTGTGGTGTAAAGCGTGAGCACCTGCGAGAAGATCAATCCGCCCACGATGGTAATGCCCAGCGGCCTGCGAAGCTCCGCGCCCATCCCCGTGCCCAACGCCAGAGGCAGGCCGCCGAGCAGCGCCGCCATTGTTGTCATCATGATGGGCCGGAACCGAAGCAGGCACGCCTGGTAGATGGCATCATCCGGCGATTTGCCTTCCTTACGCTCGGCCTCGATGGCAAAGTCGATCATCATGATGGCGTTCTTTTTCACGATGCCAATCAGCAGAATAATGCCGATAATGCCTATCACGTTGAGGTCGAGCTTGAACATGATCAGAGCCAGAATCGCGCCGACGCCTGCTGACGGGAGCGTTGAAAGAATTGTGATGGGGTGAATGTAGCTCTCGTAAAGAACGCCCAGCACAATGTAAACCGTGATCAGCGCGGCCAGAATCAAAATAGGCTCATTGCTCAACGAGGCCTGGAAAGCGGCTGCCGTCCCCTGGAAGCTGGCGTTGATGCTGATGGGCATACCCATCTGCTGCTCGACGCGGTTGATAACCTTGACCGCATCTCCCAGTGACGAGCCGGGAGCAACATTGAATGATATGGTTGCCACCGGAAACTGACCCAGATGGTTGACCGCCAGTGGCGTATGGCTCTGCGTAACCTTTACGAATGCGCTCAACGGGACCTGCGTTCCCGTCGACGATGGAACATAAATCTTACTCAGATCGTCCGCCGTGCGCTGAAACTCCGGCTGCACTTCCAGCACAACGTGATACTGGTTGAGCTGCGTGAACATGGTGGATATCTGCCGCTGCCCGAATGCGTCATACAGCGTGTTGTCGATGGAGGACATGGAAACGCCGAGACGCGATGCCGTATCGCGGTCTATATCGATGTCCGTCTCCAGGCCCTGGTCCTGCAGGTCGCTCGCGACCTCACGAAGCTCAGGCTGTTTCTGCAACTCGGCCACGATGCGTGGCACCCAGGCGCTCAACTCACTGCCGTTTGCGTCTTCAAGCGTGTACTGATATTGCGTCCGGCTCACGGTGTCGGCGACCGTCAAATCCTGCAGCGCCTGCAGATAAAGAGTGATGCCTTCCACTTTGGCCAGCTGCGGCTGCAGGCGCTGGATGATGTCCTCAGCCCTGCTCTTGCGCTGCGCCAGCGGCTTCAGATTGATCTGGATGCGCCCGCTGTTCATCGTGGTGTTTACGCCATCCACTCCGATAAATGACGACAGGCTTTCGACATCGGGGTCTTGCAGAATCACATGGGCGAGTGCCTGCTGGCGGCGTCCCATTTCGTTGAAGGACACGGTCTGCGGCGCTTCAGATATACCGAGCAGAACGCCTGTGTCTTCTATGGGGAAGAACCCCTTTGGAACCATGATGTAGAGCAGGATGGTGAAGACCAGCGTGCCGATGGTCACCATCAACGTGGTGAAACGGAAGCGCAGAACAACCTGCAGCGTGCGCCCATAGAAAGCAATGACACGGTCGAAAATGCCTTCAGTCCAGCGATAGAACCAGCCCTGTTGCGCGGCTTCCTTGTGACGCAGAATTTTCGCGCACATCATCGGTGTCAGCGTGAGCGAAACGACAGCGGAAACGAGAATCGTGACCGCCAGCGTAATTGCGAATTCGCGGAAGAGCCGTCCGACAACATCGCCCATAAACAGCAGCGGAATCAGCACGGCGATCAGCGAAACCGTCAACGAAACAATGGTGAAGCCGATCTGCTCAGAGCCTTTGAGCGCGGCTTCAAGCGGCGAATCGCCTTCTTCAAGATATCGGCTGATGTTCTCGATCATGACGATGGCGTCGTCGACAACGAACCCGGTCGAGATCGTCAGCGCCATCAATGTCAGGTTGTTCAGGCTGTACCCCAGCAGGTACATGATGCCAAAAGTGCCCACCAGCGAAAGCGGCACCGCAACACTGGGAATGATCGTGGCGGCAAGATTGCGCAGGAAGAGGAAGATCACCATCACTACGAGAGCAATGGTCAGCATCAATTCCAGCTTCACGTCTTCCACGGAAGAGCGGATGGTGATGGTGCGGTCGGTCAGGGTTACTACGTCAATCGACGCGGGCAGGCTGTCCTTTAACTGAGGCAGCAGCTTCTCGATGCGGTCAACCACGCCGATGATGTTTGCGCCTGGCTGGCGTTGAATGTTCACGATCACCGCGGGCACTTCGTTCATCCATGCGGCCTGCAGCGTGTTCTCCGCGCCATCCACGACGTTGGCTACATCCTGTACGCGTACCGGCGCGCCATTGCGATACGCGATCACCACTGGGCCATAATCAGCGCTGGTCAGCAGTTGGTCATTGGCGCCGATTGTGTAAGCCTGTCGCGGCCCGTTCAGCGTGCCCTTCGCCTGGTCTACGTTGTTGGCGGCAACCTGCGTGCGCACGTCCTCAAGGCTCAGGCCATAAGCGGCAAGCTGCGATGGATTTGCCTGGATGCGCACCGCAGGCTTCTGTCCGCCGGCAATCGAGACCAACCCTACGCCCGTGACCTGCGAAATCTTCTGTGCCAGGTTCGTGTCAGCCAGGTCTTCGATTTTTTGTAATGGCATTGTCTTTGAGGACAGCGCCAGTGTCAGGATCGGCTGGTCAGCGGGATTGACCTTGCTGTAGATGGGCGGGTTCGGGAGACCGGTTGGCAGGTAGCTCTGTGCCGCATTGATGCCGGCCTGCACTTCCTGTTCGGCAACGTCGATGTTCTCGTCCAAGCTGAATTGCAGCGTGATGACCGATCCGCCCTGAGAGCTGGTAGAAGTCATCTGGTTGAGGCCCGGCATCTGTCCAAACTGACGCTCAAGCGGCGCAGTGACAGAGGAGGCCATCACATCCGGACTCGCGCCTGGATAGAACGTCACCACCTGAATGATGGGGTAATCGACTTCAGGCAGGGCCGAGACAGGGAGTTGTCTGTAAGCGACAAAGCCCGCCAGCAGAATCGCCGCCATCAGCAGCGACGTCGCCACAGGCCGGAGAATAAATGGTCTTGACGGACTCATGCCGGGACCTACTGCCCCATCATTCCGTTATTGCTTTCACTCTGCTGTTGCGCCGGCTTGTTCCGTGTCGCCGACCGGGCATCCACCTTCATGCCCGCGCGCAGCTTGTCGGCTCCATCAGTCACTACTGACGTGCCCTGCGAAACGCCGCCGTCCAGAATCGTCGTGGTGCCTTCCGTCAGGTCCACCTTCACTTGCTGGATGGCGACCGTCTTGTCCGGTTTCACCACCCAGACAAAATCGCCTTCTGTGCCGTGCTGAATGGCAGCCGACGGAACAGTAATGGCATTCGGCCGCTGCTCCAGAATCAGATGGATGTTCACAAACTGATTGGGAAAGAGCACCTCGTCGGTGTTCTGGAAAACAGCCTTCAGCTTGTTCGTGCCGGTTGTTGTATCAATTTGGTTGTCTGCGGTCAGCAGTTGTCCACTCGCGATGTGTTCCGTGTCCGAGCGGTCAAAAGCTTCAGCCTGCAGGCTCTTGCTCCCGCGCATTTTTTCGAAGATGCGGAACAACTGATCTTCGGGAACGGTAAAGACAACAGCAATAGGCTGGAACTGATTGACGACGATCAGGTTCGTTGTGTTCGCGGTAATAATGTTGCCGGGATCGACCAGGCGCAGGCCGACCCTGCCGTTAATCGGCGATGTAATGTGGCAATACGTCACGTTCAGGGCATCGGCGTCGATGGCCGCCTGGTCTGCCTTGATTGCGCCCTGGTAATTGCCGAAGTTAGCCTGCATCGTATCAAGCTGCTCTTTGGAAACCACCCCCTGATCGTAAAGGGCCTTGTAACGGTTGTATTCGGCCTCGGCATCGTGCAGTTGCGCCTGGTCTCGCGCCAATTGCCCGCGCGCCTGATCCAATGTCGCCTGATAAGGACGCGGGTCAATCGTCATCAGCTCTTCGCCCTGCTTGACCTCCTGCCCTTCCGTGAAATTTACCCGGGTCAGCTCGCCAGTGACGCGCGCCTTTACGGTCACCGTGTAATAGGGGGTCACCGTGCCAAGAGCGGTGACATAAATCGGCATCTGCTTCTGCTGTACTGTCACCACCTGGACGGGAACAGCACGGTTTGCCATGGCCGCAGCCTGCTGGGCCGCTTTCTTATTCGCCTGATCGTTCGCCGTGATAATGCGCCAGATAAAAAAAGCTACAACAGCTACAGCCACCAGAAAAATAACGGTGGTGCGCAAACGATGGCGCTTAGGCTGCGGCGGTGGATTGACAGGCGCCGCTCCCGTTGGGGGCTGGCTGATTTGCGTTGACGACATATGATTCCAATACTTTCCTGAATAGGAAAATGTTAAATGCTTTCATCGGCGCAGAGCGGCAGCTCCGGACAGTAATCTATCCGACGGATGAAGGGGCCGAAAGGTTTCCTGTTGAACACTTTACCGCTTCCAGATTACGCAGGGCAAAGTGCCCCATACAGGGGGCTCGCGCAAGCCACTGGAAAAGCTTGCATCCATCGATGCGCAGGCGATAATCGAGACAGGAGAACCATTTGCACGAGCAGACGCAGATCCATGCGCAGGTTAGCTCCGACCTGATGCGGCCATTGTGTGTAGACCTGGACGGTACGCTGGTTAAGAGCGACACGCTGGCCGACTCCGTGCTGACGCTCCTGCGCGCGCATCCCCGTAGCGCACTTGGGACCTTCCATTCACTGCTCAATGGAAAGGCGGCATTCAAAGCGCAGGTCGCCAGCATAGTCTCGCTCGATGCAGCACATCTCCCCTACAATCGTCCGCTCCTTGAATATCTCGAACAGGAACGGGGACAAGGTCGCCACATCTATCTCACCACCGGCGCCGACGCGCGCCTCGCTGAGAGAATCGCTGCTCATTTGGGAATCTTCGATGGCGTCCTAGCCAGTAACGGCAGTACTAACCTCACTGGGGACAACAAACTCGACAGTCTAAGGTTGGAATTCAACGGCGAAGATTTTGATTACATAGGAAATGCGCGGCCCGACCTACTGCTGCTTGAACACGCAGGTACCGCAATGCTGGCCAATCCCAACGCATCGCTGCGGTCTCTGGTCAAGTCGCGCAAAATCAAAGTCCACAGGCATTTTGAAGATCGCTCCTCACGGCGGAAGTCCTTGCTAAAGGCAATCCGCCTGCATCAATGGGCAAAAAATGTGCTGATCTTCGTGCCATTGCTGTTGGCCCACGCGCTCAAGCTTCAGCTCATCCTTGATGCCATCTTCGGGTTCTTCTGCTTCAGCTTCTGCGCCTCAGCGACCTACATCGTCAACGACCTTCTCGATATCGAAAACGACCGTCGTCATGCGACAAAGCGCCTGCGTCCATTTGCCGCAGGTGACCTGCAGGCCTCAACCGGAATCATCATGGTCATCATCCTGCTCGCCGCGGGATTGCTGGGAACATACTTCTTGCCCGATAAATTTCTCGCCTGGCTTTCGCTCTACATCGTCGTTACTCTCAGTTATTCACTGGCGCTCAAGAAAGTAGCTCTTGTCGATGTGATTGTGCTCTCCGGCTTGTATACAGTTCGCATACTGGCTGGCGGAGCAGCCACCGCGACGCCCATTTCCACATGGCTTGCAGGATTTTCAGTCTTTCTCTTCTTCAGCCTTGCTCTGGTCAAGCGGTTCAGCGAGATGCAGAACCTGCGCGAGCGCGGGCATGTCCCGTCCAACGGACGCGGGTACCTGGTGGCCGACATCGAGCAGTTACGCAGCTTCGGCACAGCCAGCGGCTATGCAGCAATTGTCGTTTTTTCGCTCTACATCAGCGGAAGCAATGTCGCCAAACTCTACCATCACCCCGTTCGCATGTGGCTCATCGTACCCTTTATGCTCCTCTGGATCAGCAGGGTCTGGTTGCTCGCCTCGCGCGGAGAAATGCACGAAGATCCGGTCATCTTCGCCGTTACGGACCGTATGAGTCTGCTCATTGGACTGGCCGTTGTCGCGATCGCCATATTCGCCGCCTTCTGAAAATGCACAGTTGCCCATCCTTTACGATGGAGAAGAATGCCACGCAATCCGCAGCCTAAGTTTGAGTCCTGGGGACGCTATCCGAAACTCGAAGCCGATCTGGTCCCGCTCCACTGGACCACAGATTTCCCCCTCCGGCATTCGCCCACCACGAAGATTCTCCCCGTAGGCGCAGGACGCAGCTATGGGGATGTCTGCCTGCTCGAACACGGCACCCTGTTAAAAACGCGGGGCATGGATCGCCTTCTCCACTTCAATCCTGAAACCGGCGTCCTCCGCTGCGAAGCCGGCGCAACCCTTGCGGAAATTCTCGACTTCGCCGTGCCGCGCGGATTCTTCCTGCCGGTCACACCCGGAACGAAGTATGTAACCGTAGGCGGAGCCATTGCCAATGACATTCATGGCAAGAACCACCATATCGCCGGAACGTTCGGCTGCCACGTCCCGCGCTTTGAGCTGGTCCGCTCTGACGGCGCACATTTCGAGTGCAGCCCCACCGAAAATGCCGACTGGTTCTCGGCAACTGTCGGCGGAATGGGCCTGACTGGTCTAATCACCTGGGCAGAAGTCCGCCTGCGCCCCATCGTCTCCCGCAAAATTCAATACAAGGGAACCAAATTCGTCGGCATCGATGAATTCGTCGCGCTCTCCAAAGCCGCCGCGCACTCTGAATACACCATTGCGTGGATCGACTGCATAGCGACGGGCAACAACTTTGCCCGCGGCATCTTCATGCAGGGCGACCACAGCCAGCAACCCGAGCCTCTCAAACGCAGCAAAGAGCCGTGGCTCATGCTTCCTCTCGATGTCCCTGAGTTCGCGCTCAACCGCTTCTCCATCGGTCTCTTCAACACGCTTTACTACAACAGGCAGTGGAGCAAAGAGAAAAATGCACTCGTCGACTACGAGCCGTTCTTTTATCCACTCGACTGCCTCCTTCACTGGAACCGCATGTATGGCAAGAGCGGACTGCTGCAATTCCAATGCGTGCTGCCATGGGAAGATGGTCAGCAAATGGGCATCATTAAGATCCTCAAGACCATCACCGCGTCCGGACTTGCATCATTTCTTGCAGTGATCAAGGTCTTCGGCGATGCGCCATCGCCGGGAATGCTTTCATTCCCGATGCCAGGAATCACGCTCGCCCTCGATTTCCCCATCCGCTCGGACATCAGCTTCGACCTGCTCCATCGCCTCGCAGACATTGCGCAGGAGCACAGTGGCCGCATGTATCCCGCAAAGGACGCGCGCATGACCGCCGGCCAGTTTCAGTCCTTCTATCCGCAGTGGCAATCGTTCTCCCGATACATCGATCCGGCATTCGATTCAGCTTTTTGGCAAAGGGTCACAGCCCATGGCTAAACTTCCCAGCCGTGTCTTGGTTCTCGGCGCCACTTCGGCCATCGCCGCCGGAGTCATGCGCCCGCTTGCGGAGCAAGGCGCTCGCATCTACCTAGTCGCGCGCAATCCTGAGAAATTAAAAGCCGTCGCCAGCGACCTGCAAACACGCGGCGCGGGGGCAGTCTTCCCCCACGTCATGGATCTCGACGACACTGCCGCGCACGAAGCCATGTTGACTGAAGCCGCCGCCAAGCTGGAAACGATAGACCTGGCGCTCATCGCCCACGGCATCCTCGGCGCGCAGGAGCAGGCCCAGGCCGACTATGCCGCAGCCGAAGCGATCCTCCGTACGAACTTTCTTTCCGCCGTCTCGCTCATTACCTGGCTGGCAAATTATTTCGAGTCAACTCATCAGGGAACGCTCGCCGTCATCTCATCCGTTGCCGGAGACCGCGGGCGCAAGAGCAACTACGTCTATGGCTCATCAAAGGCCGCGCTGAACACGTTTCTCGACGGCGTTCGCAATCGCATCGACCGCAGCGGTGTTCACATTCTCACCATCAAGCCAGGATTCGTTTCTACCCCCATGACCGCGCACTTGCCTCAGAGCGCTCTGTTCGCGCACCCAGCCACAGTGGGACGAGGCATCCTGAAAGCAATCGAAAAGCGAAAAGATGTTGCCTATGTACCGCCGATGTGGGCGATCATCATGTTCATCATCCGCTCTGTGCCAGACTCCATTTTTAAGAAACTGAATCTCTGAAGAGGTGTAGCTTGAGAAACGTGACGCGCCGGGATTTACTGACCACCGCGACCGCTTCCGCAATTGCTCTGGGAACATCGCCGGCGAATGCATTCAGCAATACGCCTTCGCAGAGCGACCGCAAGCTGAAAGCCATCGTCTGCGGCGGCCATCCCGGCGATCCCGAATACGGCTGTGGCGGCACGATAAGCCACCTTACCAGCCTCGGTCATGAAGTGGTTCTGCTCTACCTGAACAATGGAGCCTGGCCGCCCACGCCAGCAGCGGTGCGAATCGCGGAGGCAAAGAAGGCATGTGAAATCCTCAAAGCACGCCCACTGTATGCCGACCAGGAAAACGGACACGCCGTCATCGACAATGCCCACTATGAGTCATACGCAAAATTGATTAATGCCGAGAAGCCGGATCTCGTCTTCACTCAGTGGCCCATCGACAATCACCGCGACCACCGCGCCATTACCATGCTGACTTATGACGCATGGAAAACTTCGAAGCAGCATTTCGCGCTTTACTACTATGAAGTTTCAAATGGCGAAGACACGCTGCAGTTCGCTCCAACACACTACATCGACATCAGCGACCAGGAGCCCGTAAAGCGCGCTGCCTGCTACTCGCACGCCAGCCAGACTCCGGATCGCTACTACAAATTGCAGGATGAGGTTGCAGTCTTTCGCGGCATCGAAGGCGGTTACAAAAGGGCCGAGGCATTCATTCGGCAACTGCGCAGTCCAAACGATCCTTTGCAGTTGCTGATGAGGCAGCAATAGCTACTACTCGCTCTTTTTCGAGGCAGGCGAAGGTGAAGACGCCGATTCAGATTTTGATGCGGACGCGCCGCCCTCACTCGAAGCAGCCGGCTTGCCCTCAGTCTTGCTTGCATTGCCATCTGTTGATCCCGTAGCAGGCGCGGTCTTGCTCCCGCTCTTGGCGGCATAGTCGGTCACATACCAGCCCGAGCCTTTGAACTGCACGGCAGGCGCGGACAAAAGCCGTTCGACCTCGCCTCCGCATACCGGACATATCTTCTCCTCCGGAGCGCTGAAGCTTTGAATCTTCTCAAACTGATGCCCGCAGGCTTTACACCTGTATTCGTACAACGGCACGGATTAAATTCCCCCTCAGCTAACTATTTTCCATTCGCATGATGCGATGCTGGCTCGGCCTTCGTTTCTGCCAGCGCCTGATCGATTAGCTCATACAGGCGTGTGCGGTCCACTACCTCAACGAATGGCGTACCGCTCGTCCTGTTCGTAACAATCCAGATCGTCGGCGTGTGTTGGATTCCTATGCTTTGGCCGAGATCGTAATCCGCTTTTACTTCAGCCGCCAGCTTGCCCTGCGGATCGACCACGAACGGAAATGCCAGCTTATGGTCTGCAGCAAATTTCTGCGCAAAGGCGCGCAACTGATCCTGCGTCGTAATACTGGTCTGGTTCGCAAAGACGGCATCACGAAAATCATCGCCCAGCTTCTTTGATTTCGTGTCGAACCAGCGCGCGTCGACCGCGGCATCGAAGCTCCATGTGTGGAAGGGCAGCGGGAAGTCATGCCGCACCCACGGAATGTTGTACTTTGCCGCAGCCTCTTTGAGCAGCGGGTTTGCCCGCGCGCAATCAGGACACTCCATGTCCTCAAACTCAAAAATCGCAACCCGCGCTCCCGCCGGAGGATGCAAAGCCCGCGCATTGTGCACCGGCGTTGTGGGGGCAGAAGATGGGCCGGCGAACTGTCCCATGACCGGCAAGGCCGAGAGAGCAATCGCAGCTATTAGAATCGCAGGAAACCCGAAGACAAAATGTCGTAAAGGAAATCGCATGGTCGGAATCGGCTCGTTACTTTAATTTTAACGGAAGCCGTGCAACAAAGCTGATTCGCTGACCTGCTCACACTGGGTTATCCTGACCGGATGGACTGCATCTTCTGCAAAATTATTGCCGGAATCATCCCGTCGAAGAAGCTCTATGAAGATGATCTCGCCTACGCCTTCGCTGACATTGATCCCAAGGCGCCCGTACATCTGCTGATTGTCCCGAAGAAGCACATCCCGTCACTTGCGGAAATAGATACAGCCGACATAGCTCTGCTGGGCAATCTGCATGCAGTCGCAAAAAAACTCGCCGCTGAACAAAATCTCAGCGGCGGCTATCGAACGGTTGTCAATACTGGCGCAGACGGCGGCCAGACCGTCCATCATCTGCATGTGCATCTGCTGGGCGGACGCCCGATGCATTGGCCTCCCGGTTAGAGCAATTACTTCTTCGCCTGCGCGGCCGAGTTCATAAACAAATCCACATTTGCCTTATCGACTACCGCTGTTCCCGTATCTACAAAAGACGGAAATGGCGAAAACGTATCGACGCTGTAGTCGCTGCGGAACGTCGTAGGCCCGTCGTGGTGAATCTGGTCAAGGGCCTTTAATCCGATATACCCCATGGTGTAAGGCTTCTGCGCGATGGTTGCGGCAATTACTCCGCTCTTAATCAGGTTCAGCGTGTCAGGAGAAACATCCATCGCCACAATGAGGCGGTCTTTCGCATTCGCATTCTGCACCACTGCGGCCACGTCTTTTCCGGCTGAAGCCTCCAGGCAGATGAATGCGTCAATTTTCTTGTCGCCAGTCAGGGTCATATATTGCTGCGTTTTGTCAAAGGCGGCTGTCGATTCTCCCTTGATATCGACTACCTCCACAGTCTTAATTCCGGGATGATCGGCGAAAACTTCCTGATAGCCCTTGAAGCGCTCATCGAGGTTCGGCTGTCCTGGCATGGAGAAGAAAACAACATTCCCTTTGCCACCGGGCAGTTTCGACACTACCTGTTGTCCACCCAGGCGCCCGGCCTGCAGGTTGTTCGTGCCGATGAAATACAGCCTGTGGCTATGCGGCGCGTCCGAGTCCATCGTGATGATCGGAATACCCGCGTCGATGCCCGCGTCAATCTCCGACTGGAACATTGTCGCATCCGCAACGGAGATAAGTATTCCCGCGGGCTTGGCGGCAATGGCCTGCTGGAGCGCGGTCAGTTCAGCCTGCGGATCGTAAGTATCGGGGCCGGTCACCTTCGACTGCACATGATACTCAGCCACAGCCTGGTTAAATCCTTCCACTGCCGTCTGCCAGTATCCCAGCTTCAAATTGTTGGAAATCAGGTAGTACATCTCCGAGTGCGAATGGCGCTCGCACCCCGCAAGCAGACCCAGTACTGCGATGGTCATACACGGCAGGAGCATTTTCCGCGCTTTTTGCATAGGGACCTCGCAAAATGGAAATTGCGCGCGCCAGAATCTCCAACCCTCGTTTTGACCACTCAGCGGTAAAGGCATCGATGGCCGTTGCGAGAACCGGAGTCAAGCTGCCACGCGATACGAGCAGGAATTGTACTCCAGTTATTCAAACTTTGCCCATGTATCTGCTTTGCCTTCGGCAAGATACCAGGCGTTGGGGGGCAATGAAAAAGGCCGCTTCTGATTGCGGGCCTGAGTTTGTCTGATAAATGAATTTACTTACGCTTTCGACTTCTTTGAGATCCTCGTGGCTTAAGGATCAGATGGGTCCTATCGGTCCTCTATGCAGGTGTCGAAAACGATCAGTTACCTTCTGAGCTTCAAAGAGTGCCAAATCGCTGATGCACTCGCCTGTTCACATAAATAGACCCAGGATTAACAACATCCACATGTCGGCAACCGGTCCTTGTTCAACGCGTGGGCTTCAGCATTAACTTTTTATCGGAACAAATTGTCTACTCATACAGACTGAAACCGACTCGGAAGATGGGGTAGACCTGTTAAGTCTTTCAATGATGCTTTAGAGGTGCTTCCGATGAAGCGCAAGAAGTTTTCTTGTTTTGTCTCGCTGGAGTCTCTTTACCGCGATCTACGGTACGCCTGTCGCCAGATCGGCAAAGCGCCGGTTTTCCTTAGATACCAGTACGCGGCACTGGAACCAGCCAGAAACAAGCCAATGTAAATTGTCATTGCTGCTGGATCGCGCAGCAGGTCGGGTAAGCTCACACCGACAGTGCATTCCTTGCAGGCGGTCTGCCCGATGATGCGGTTAAAAAATACCACAAGGCATAGGAAGCTCCCGATGAACGTTACCAGGAGGCCTGTGAATGCACTCTTGATCCAGATCATTGAAAACACCCGGATTTCCCTCGCCTGCCGGAGTGAAAGAATCTTTATGCTTCGAGGGCTTCCATCTCCTCGTCCAGCCCGTGGCGGCGCAGAAGGTTGGGCAGATTCTGCGAGAAGGCGGAGCGCGGCATCACCATGTCGCATCCGGCTTCGAGCGCTTTCACCTTCAGATCGCCTTGCAGATGTGAAAGGAAGCCGATGATCGAGGTTCCCTTCTTGAATTTCGTCTTGAGCTTCGGAATCAGCGTCAGCGGCTTGGCGTTCGCATTGTTTAGATCGAAGACGATCAGCGAAGGCCTGGACTCTTCCGGCACGTCCGCAAGTCTGGAGACGATGTCCTTGTCCGCCTTTACAAAGCCGACCTTTATGCCAAGCTTGCGCGCTGTTTCCTGGATCTTGGCCAGGAAGAACAGATCGTCAATAAAGCAGAAGATTCGCGTCGGCGCGTCCTCGCGCACAGGCGCTGGTGGCGCTTCCACCACAGCCTCAGGATTAAATCCATTCGGATGTGCATTGCCGTTCCGGTACTCAATCGTCGAAGGAGGCCCGTCCGCCACGTTGCCATTCGCCGCGCGATAGCTGTGGTCCATAGGCCCAACAAAAACCTGCTGCCGCCGCTGCTTGTTCTTGCGACGGCCTCCGCCCTGCCCGTTGCCGTTTTTGTGGAACTGCCGGTTCTGGTTGGGGAATTTCTGTTTTTGTCCCTGTGGCTGGTTTTGCTGGCTCGCCTGGCCATTCATCTGAGGAGAATTCGGCTGGCCTTTTCCGCCCTTGCGTCTGCGCCGCCTGCGGCGGTGCCCCTGGGGTTGTCCTTGAGACTGGCCCTGCGGCGCTTGCCCCTGAGGCGGCTGCGCCTGGGGCTGGTTCTGCTCTGTTGTCATGCTTGCACTTCCTGGTGCGTTGACTTGATTACAGCGGAGATTCCGGCCGAAAGCCGCTGCTGCTTTCTACTGATCGGGTTGCCGGGAAATTGGTTGATTCATACCCCTGCACAGGCTTCGGCTAACGAGGTTGTCGAGGGAGGAACCAGGTCCTGACCTGTCACTGTGTCACGGAGTCCAATAATATGAACTTTCAACTCGCTACTGTCTTATCTTTCGGGTGTTTCACCTTACGCTATTGCTCCGCAATACGAAGGCAAACCTGCATCAGGTGATACGCGCCAGTTGAATTCTTGACTGTCGAGAAATGCGGCGAACTTTCCGAATTTTCACTCCGGCATCAGCCGCTCGATAGGCAAAGACAATACTACTCGTTATTGACGAGTCTGGCAAGTAGTTAGATGCAGGAATTTAAGGCCGCGGCCTAAACGGAATGGGCCGCCCATGTTGGGCGGCCCGTTCTGCCTTTCAAAGGCCAATCACTGGCCTCCCTGAAAAGCCCGTCCGCCAAGAGGCATCTGGGCATTGACCTCGGCTGGGTGGGGCCTCAATCTAGCTCCATCTCTCTGAGGCCGAGGTCTGTCCTTGCCATGCTTCCGGTTCAAATCGCGGAAACATGTACGTCGCTGGCACTTCATCAATATGCAATTCTTGTGCCGCATGTTCCGCTGTTTATAATCAATAACTTAGCCCCAGAAGTTCTTCAGATTATGGAAACTCGAGCCTGCCCGTCTTCACAAATTCATACATTTTTAGGCTGCGAGGCCTTGAGACTTACTTCTGGCACATGGGACAGAAGTGCGTTCCCCGCCCTGCTAATACGATTCTCCGGATCGAAGTTCCGCAAACCAGGCATGGCTGGCCTCCGCGCATGTAGACCCGGTGCTCAAGCTGAAAGTAGCCCTTGACTCCGTCGGCATCTACATAATCGGACACAGATGAGCCGCCCATGGCAATGGCGTGTTGCATAACCTCCTGCAGGGCTGAACGCAACCGCGCAAGCTGCTCCCGTGTCAGCCGGCCAGCCATGCGCGTTGGCCGGATTCCGACCCGAAACAGGCTCTCATCGGCATAGATATTGCCTACGCCATGCAACAGCTTCTGGTTCAGCAGGGCGGCCTTGATGGTCGTCTTCCGCCCCCGGAATAAAGATGTAAATTGTTCAATCGAAATAGTTAATGGCTCATGGCCTGGCCCCTGAAAGCCGCTGGAATTCACGCGCTTCTGCAGCGCCAAGCGCCCGAAGCGCCGCGGATCGACAAACCGCAGCTCGCGTCCTGTGGTTAATTTCAAAATTGCGTGGGTATGCAGCGGAACAGACGCTGAAGCTGCGGAAACCAGCAATCGCCCGGTCATGCCGAGGTGAACAATCCACTGCGGCGCATCGTTTCCGTCGAGATCGAAAACAATATGTTTTCCGATACGGTAAACCCGCTCGATCCGCCGCCCGGTCAGGATCTTCGCCATTTCTGACGGCCCGGTCTTGAACGGCTCTGGCTTTGACCCCAGCCACACTGACTCAATTCGTTCGCCCCGCACGCGCTGATTCACGCCATTGGCGACCGTCTCAACTTCAGGAAGTTCCGGCATAGATTTTCCCGACTTAATTCTCGCAGAAGAGCCGTCTTAGGCGGAACGGACGCGATTCGTGATAGATAATCGGGAACAGTATCCCTGAGGACAAACCCAAATGCCTAGCCGATTGAAGAACATCGCTGTCTTCGCTGTTGCCATTCTCGTTAGTTGTACCGCTCTTGCCCAGTCCACGAGCAAATCAACAGATCAGCCTACGGACAAAGAGCAGCCTTACTCCCCGGCGCCGTGGGAAAACGTTCTCTACGGCGCGGCCTATTACAACGAATACATGCCTCCGGAACTTCCGGACCGCCTCGACAAAGACGTGGCGTTGATGAAGCAGGCAGGCATCACCGTTGTCCGCATGGGCGAGTCTACCTGGAGTCTCTGGGAACCCGAAGACGGCCACTTCGAATACGCATGGATGGATCGCGTCGTTGACGCCATGGGCAAAGCCGGAATCAAGGTCATTATGGGTACCCCCACATACTCCATCCCTACATGGATGTACCACGAGCACCCAGAAGTCCTCGCCCAGCCGCTCGGCGGCGCAAAGCCCTTCTACGGCATGCGCCAGAACATGGACACCGATAACCCCACTTATCGTTTCTACGCCGAACGCCTCATTCGCAATCTCGTCCAGCACTACAGGAACAATCCCAACGTTATCGGCTGGCAGATCGACAACGAAACCTCGTCCTATGGCGCTGCCAATAGCGACGTCTTCACCGGTTTCGTCAATCACCTCAAGCAGAAATTCGGAACGACCGACAACCTTAACAAAGCCTGGTTCCTGAATTACTGGGGCGAAGACGTCAACAGTTGGGAAGACATGCCCACCCGCGACAGCGCCACCAGCACCGGCTACAAGCTCGAGTGGTCCCGCTGGTCGCAGATGCGCGTCACCAACTTCCTCGACTGGCAGGCCCAGCTCGTCCGCGAGAACCGCGGATCGCACCAATTCGTTACCACTGACTTCGGCGGCCAGATGAAAGCCGACGTTAACGAATTCGAAATCGCCAAAGCCCTCGACATCCCCGCCATGAACAACTACCACGGCACGCAGGACCACATGGACGGCGAGTCTGAAGCCGAGGCCGGCGACTTCACCCGCTCGCTCAAGCACAGCAACTACCTCATCACTGAAACCAACGCGCAGACCACGGACTGGACCTCGGCCTTCCAGTATCCGCCCTATGACGGCCAGCTCCGCCTCGATGTCTACACCCATCTCTCCAGCGGCGCCAATATGGTCGAGTACTGGCACTGGGCCTCCATACACGCCGGCCAAGAGACGTACTGGAAAGGCGTCCTCTCGCATGACCTTGAACCCAACCGGGCCTATGCCGAGGTATCAAAGACTGCACACGAACTCCAGAAGATCGGTCCGCACCTCGTCGACCTCAAGATCAAAAACAATGTCGCCATTCTCTGGAGCGTCGATTCGGACAACGCCATCAGCTTCATGCCCTTCACCAGCAGCGGCCCGCAGTGGTCTTTCGCGCCGCAGAAAGCCGGGTACAGGAGCCTCGTCGATCAGATGCACCGCGCTCTCTACGACCTCAACGTGGGTACAGACTTCGTCTTCCCCGAGAACCCGGACTTCTCGCAGTACAAAGTCCTCATCGTTCCGGCGCTTTACATCTCCGACGATGCGCTGCTTCAGAAAATTTCTGATTTCGTAAAGAACGGTGGCCACGTGCTCATGACCTTCAAGAGCGGATTCGCAAATCAAGATTCCGCGGTTCGGTGGGTGCGCGCGCCGGGACCGCTGCGCCAGGCCGCAGGATTCAGCTATCAGGAATTCTCCAACCTCGAAAAGCCGCTCGCCCTCAAAGACGACCCGTATCACGTCGGCGCGGACGCAAACAAGGTCAGTTACTGGGCCGAGTTCCTGATGCCCGAACACGCGAAAGCTCTCGCGTATTATGACCACCCGTTTTTCGGGAAATGGCCGGCCATTACCGAGAACAGCTATGGCTCCGGCACCCTGACCTACGAAGGAACTTACTTATCTGACGCCCTGCAGAAAGCCGTGGTCGAACAGGTCCTAAAAGAAGCCAACCTGACCGGCTCCGACCAACAACTCCCCGCGTCGGTCCATGTAAAGCATGGAGTCAACCAGATGGGAAAACCGCTGCACTACTATCTGAACTATTCGAGTGAGCCGCAGACTTTCATCTATCCCTATAAGGACGGCACCGACCTGCTGACCAACAATGCTGTAGCTACATCAGGAAAGATCACGCTGCAACCGTGGGATGTTGCGGTCCTCGAGGAGAAGTGACTGAAGACAGGTGACACCGAACTTATCCATGGATACCCTAGGTCTCGCCTGAGACCTAGAACATATGATGACCGGATGCCACCCAACTTAGTCCGGTATTAAGAATCGGGCAATCTTCATTTCATCACCTTCAGTTGTTACATGCTGCGAACGAGTCCCACGTCTCAAAAGCGAGACGTGGGCACCATGGTTTTCTGGAACAGTGAGATGTGGGCCATCCGTCGGTTGCTTTTTGTTGTTGCTAACTACCTTGTCATCGGCCCGTCGCATTTTGCTTTCCGGCCGTAACTTTTCCTGAAGCTGTATGTAGCGAAGCCAATGACCTGTCAGATTTATCCCTGTTACCTATCTCGTCTAACTGAAGCAAGGCGGCAGTTCTGCCAGTACCCGGCACATAGACCGACTGGAGGGTCTGCTGTCCATCGGAATTGCGAAAGATCAAATTTCCTTTTGATCCCGGCAAACTATTGTCTTCAGGACGTACTGTAAAGAATTTCTGGCCTCCTCCATTCACATTGCGAATGGACAAAGACCACTTTGATAGCAAGGTGAACTCGTATGTTCCAGCCGGATAGGTTTGGCTGCCGGCTGAGAAGGCAAATGGAGTTGTCACGATGATCGCCTGGGCTGCGGCGTTTGGTGTGCCCATGGCCAACACACCACTCACAGTAATGGCTGCTAGCACTAACCTGGCGAACATGGAAGTAATCTTTGCACGATTCATATGGTGCTCCCGAATACGCAGTGAATTGATGCCTGCGCAATAACTCGATTTCAGCACCGTGCCTAAGAGCGTGCGATAAAGATTGGTTAAGGTGAGTTAAGTTTTGTAAAGCCTCGCTAACTTAGAAACTCACTTAGTACGACACTTATAACTTATAGCTTTAAAGCGTCTGAGCAGACTGTGAGCGCAATGAAGAGCGGGTGGCCCACTCAAGCCTTGTGGCCTTGCAGACGGGCATTCTCAGATCTGCCGTCACAACTTACGCATACCCGAAAGCACTCATCGAACGAACGGAAGGATTGATGAAAAACCCGGATCACACCAACGAAAGTACCCCTCAGAGGCTAAAGCCCGACATATTTTCAGCCATTACGGCACGGCTGAAGCCGTGTCCTTACGAAACCGAGGTTTGTCGGCAGTTGCCCCATCGAACGAAGAGAATGCTTTACTGGGCCGTCGATGACTTGTCTGGCCGCCGGATGGAGGCAGCGTGCACCGTCGTAACTGTCGATCGGCCAACCATGGATTTCAGAATCAATTTCGCCCGCGATGGGACACAGACGCAGAACGATCCTTTCGCAGAGGCGCGATGCGAGGGGCGGGAACCGATGGCTACGATCACAATCAGGACGGCCACGAAGATTGCAAAACGTTGCATAGGTCGATCCTCTGGAGAACGATACGGAGGCTGGGTCATGGCAGTTCCTCAAAACTTCGAGAATAAGTAGAGGCACGCAGCGGGCCAAATGTGACGGGCCGCAACCCTCCCCAAACCAACAGATTCACCCAGCTTTAAAGAAATGAATTGTCCGTTTAAGGTCAGACGTGTTCAAAAGTGGACAGGCGAGGCCGGGACGCGTGCCCCCCTTACAAATTTTCTTTTGCCATCCGGAAGTCATCTCAGCTTTCTCAAAAACCCTCCGAGGAACGAGGAAACCTGATTCGCTGGCAACTTTGGCATCGCAAACGCTCATCTATCGCTCAGGAGCTAATATGCCGAAACCATTACTAACGATTGAGAACTGGGGTGTTGTCCAGGGCATCAGCTCTCACTCCTTCGGACACCTGCAGTCGGGCAATCGCCTGGTAGGGCATGTTTTCGGGCACGAGCGAGTCCCGCAAACAAGCGTAAGCTGCACTTCTACGATCATCAGCATCGATTTGAACCGAGGTGTTGTCGAGACCCTTCACACCACATATCGGCTCGGCCAAATGAACGACGAGTACAAGCTCTGGGAGTCCAGGCGAAGTGGGTCGGTTGCTGCCTAACCTCGCGAGACATCTATTGGTTTAGGTGTGGCAGTTTGCCCGCGCAAGGTACGCACAAGCCGTCACCGTATGTTCCCGTAAGCCATTATAAAAAGAATAACTTACAAAAAATGCCTAGGTGGGGTAGCCGCAAAATCCTTACTTCTCGCTGCTGGGCGGCACGAGCCCCTTCAACCTCATATAGAGGGCCAGAGTCGCGTACTGCTCTGTGTCATGCGTGACCGTCCCCCATGCAATCCCGATCCGCGAGTGTTTCGCCGACCCCAGCTGCACCATCTCGGTCACGTTGGAGTCGCTGAGTGTACCGAACGCCTTGTCGCATTCGGCAAACGACGCCTTTAATGCATCCACGATCGTTGCCTTGTCAGCAGTTTCCGGCGGAGCCGGCTTCGCTTCGCTCGTCCCGTTCAATGCCCCACAGGCACGAAACTGCGCTTCAGTTACATGATTCACCACCCGAGCAAATGTCCGAATATCGGGCGTCGGCTTGTAACTATAATTTTCCGCGGGCATGTTCTCAGCAGCTTTAGTGATGAATCCTTTCACCTGCGCGTACCTTCCCTGCGCCTCGGCAGCCAGAGGACTCGCAGTCGCAGCTGCCTGCCCGAACACAGCAACCGGACTCAGAAGACCGGCGAAACACGCCAATGCATAAACCGTCATTCTTCGCATCACCGTTACCTCGGACACAAGACTAACACCTCGAAAATTTCGCTACCGCAGAGACATTTTCAAATAAAGCGAGTTGATAGTAACCGTGGCGTAAGCCGCAAGCCTGCACGCATCGCTGGAGCAAAATGCGTGCAGGCAGATCGAACCCACGGAGCTCGTATGCAGAATCTTCTCAAAATTCGCAATCTTTTCCTGGCGCTGCTTTTGTGCGCTGTGCCTGCGGCATCGTTTGCCCAGGTATCCATCGGCATCGGCATATCGATCCATACAGCTCCTCCAGTGCTGCCCGTTTACGCGCAGCCTCCCTGCCCCGCTGACGGATACCTCTGGACTCCTGGCTACTGGGCCTATGGCCCCATGGGCTACTACTGGGTGCCTGGAGTTTGGGTGCGTCCGCCGCAGGTTGGGTATCTCTGGACTCCCGGCTACTGGGGCTTTGTTGGAGGCGTGTATGCATGGCATGCCGGTTATTGGGGGCCGCACGTTGGCTTTTACGGCGGTGTCAACTACGGCTTCGGTTATGGCGGCGTGGGCTTCGTCGGTGGAATGTGGCAGGGTGGAGCTTTTCACTACAACACGGCAGTGATGAATGTGAACACGACGATCGTTCACAACACCTATATCAACCGCACAGTGGTCAACAACGTGACGATTAACAATGTGAACCGGACCAGTTTTAACGGCCCAGGCGGTCTTGCAGCGCAACCTACCGCGCAGGAGCAGGCGGCGATACATGAAGCGCACTTCCAGGCGACGAGCGAGCAGCTTTCGCACCGGCAAACCGCCGGCCAGGACCGAAACCAGCTAGCATCTGTGAATCACGGGCGGCCTTCAACCATGGCCATGAATACCGTCAATGGCCGCCGCTATGATCAGCAGGGACGCATCGCCAATGGCGTTGCTTCCGGCCAGTTCACGGCTGGAGAGACGCGGAATCTCGAAGGCCGCGAGGCAAACCTGAATCACGAGGTCCGCACTGACCGGCAGGCCAATGGTGGCGCGCTCACGCAGCAGGAGCGCCAGCAGGTGAACCGGCAGCAGAACAATCTGAGCCGCTCCATCTACGACGACAAGCACAATGCCTCCGCGGCAGGCTACGGCAATAACCAGGTAGGAGCGCGGCGCGATGAGCAGCAGCAGCGTATTGGGCAGGGCATCCGCAATGGGCAGATGTCTCCCTCTGAAGCTGCACGAACCGAAAACCGTGAGGCAAACATCAATCACCAGGTAGGAGCCGACCGCAATGCCAATGGCGGAAAGCTTACGCAGCAGGAACATCAGCAGGTAAACCGCGAGCAGAATGGCGCCAGCCGCGAGATTTACAACGATAAACATAACGGCAAGACCGCGCCGCGATAATCTTCGACGCAGTCTGATCACCATCCGGCCTTCGCGCGATTGCGCGAGGGCCGATTCTTTTTGAGGAAGATCTGTATTTGTTCGGAGCATTCAGGACTGCAAGGGGCGGCGTTATATCATTGAATTGGGTTGATCATTCGCCCACTATCAGGCACATACCTTCGCACGTTTGTCTCTCGCTTCAGTTTTTCGGAACGTCTCCAGCATGGGGCAACGTGTGCAAAGCAGGCGTAAATTCTTTTGAGTCAGGTGCACGGAAATACAGATGAGAGCAAAAACAGCAGTCGTACTCGGCGCCCAGTGGGGCGATGAAGGCAAAGGCAAGATTGTAGACGTGCTCTCCGAGCGCTTCGCGGTGGTGGCGCGCTATGCCGGCGGACACAACGCCGGACACACAGTCATCATTGGCGGCAAGAAGTTCGTGCTCCAACTCATCCCTTGCGGCATCCTGCGACCAACAAGCAAGGCTGTCATCGGCAACGGTGTCGTGCTCGATCCGCTGGCATTCCTCAAGGAAGTCAGCAAGCTGCGCGACTTGGGAGTTAACGTCGATGGCCAGCTTTTTGTCTCCAACCGTGCCCAGGTCATCCTTGAATACCACCGCATGATCGAGCTCGCCGCCGAAAGCGCGCCCGGCCGCCAGAAAATCGGCACCACCAGCCGCGGCATCGGCCCGGCTTACGAAGACAAGATGGCCCGTAACGGCCTCCGCGTCATCGATCTGCTCAATACCAACCTGCTGAAGACGCACATCGAGAACGCCTGCCACGAGAAAAACACCATTGCCAACGCGCTCTTCGGCGCCAAGCCGCTCGACCCGGCAAAGATGTACGACGAATATGCCCATGCCGCCGAGCAGATTGCGCCTTTCGTCACCGACACAGCCTCGCTGCTCAATAAGGCCATCGACGAGGGTCACAGCATCATGTTTGAAGGCGCGCAGGGGACGATGCTTGACATCGACCACGGAACCTATCCGTTTGTGACATCATCCTCGGCCACGGCTGGCGGAGCCGTCACCGGAACCGGAGTCGGTCCGACAAGAATCGGCACAGTCATCGGTGTCACCAAGGCTTATGTCACCCGCGTCGGCGAAGGGCCGTTTCCGACCGAGATTTTCGATGAATCCGGTGAAATCCTCCGCGCTCGCGGGCAGGAATTTGGAGCCGTTACAGGACGCCCGCGCCGCTGCGGATGGCTGGATCTGCCGCTTCTGCGCTACTCGAACCAGATCAATGGAACGGAATGGCTCGTCGTCACCAAGCTTGATGTGCTCGATACGCTTGATGAAATCCCCGTCTGCACCGGCTACAAGGTCAACGGCAAGCTGATCGACACCATGCCCGCCGACGTGCGCGGTCTGGAATCGATTGAGTGCGTGTATACCAAGCTGAAAGGCTGGAAATCGTCCACCGAGGGCGTTACGGAATTCGGCAAGCTACCGAAGATCGCGCAGGATTATCTCCGCTTCCTCGAAAAGGAATCCGGCGCAAAGATCGGAATGATCTCAACCGGCCCTGACCGCGACCAGACCATGCTCATGCCGGAATTCGCTGCTGCACTGAACGAATTGCACGGTTAAGCGAAGATCACTCGGTTCGCAAAGCCTCGGTTGGTTCAACCGAGGCTGCCCGCCGGGCTGGCAGGCTCACAGCCAGAGCGGCAATTATCACCAAAGCTCCAATCGTGACAGAAACAGAAAGCGGATCAGCCGTGCTCGTCTTGAAAAGCAGCCCACTCAACAGCCGCGCGCCGGCGAATCCAACAGCAAGTCCGACCACGATGCCAGCCGCAACAAACATAGACGCCTGCTTCAGCACCAGACTGAGAATGTCCTCGCGTCGCGCTCCGACGGCCATGCGCACGCCAATCTCGCGCGTCCGCTGCTCAACGGAATAAGCCAGCACACCATAAATCCCGATAGCCGCCAACGCCACCGCTACGATCGCAAAAATCCCGAGCAGCACAGCCGTCATCTTCTGCCGAGCCAGTGAATCGGAAAGCACATCATCGACAGCCTGAACATTGTAGATAGCAAGGTTTGGATCTAACTTATGCACTGCATTTCGAACCTGCGGAACGATGCTCTCCGGCGACGCGCCCGTCCGTACAAGCAGCACCGCATGAAGACCATATCCAGGAAGATAGATTTCCGGCTGCGGCTCTGTCTCCACACCGAGATCGCGCGCATTTGCAACCACACCGATGACTGGAATGCTTGACGGCTGCGGACTCATCACGCCGATCAAAATATGAGCGCCAATCGGATCCCTTCCCGCCAGATGCTTCTGCGCAAACGTCTGATTGACGACAAAGAACCCCGTCGGCGAATCCACATCTTTCTTGTCAAACACGCGCCCCTGCCGCAAGCCAACTCCCATAGTCCGAAAGAAGTCAGGACTGACATATCGGATCTGCGCATAAGGAAACGACCCCGGAGCCAGCGGCGGCGCGCCTTCAATCAAAAACCGCGTCATAAGCAGCGACGGATTCAGCGGCACCGCCGTAGTGCTTCCCGCAGATATCACACCCGGCATCTGCCGGATTTTGTCGAGCAACAACTCATAGAACTGCGTCGCCGCCGGACTGCTGTCTGAGTAGCGCGGCTCAGGCAGCGTCATTTCAAAACTCAGAAGATGATCGATGCGAAATCCCGGATCGACAGCAACCAGCTTCTGAAAACTCCGGACAACGAGCGTTCCCAGAAACAACACGATTACTGCAATGGCAATCTCTCCGGAAATCAACACGCCGCGGCTACGCTGATTTCCTCCAGCGCTGGCGCGGTCGCCAGGCCGAAAGGCCTCTGCCAGACTCGAAAACGTCTTTGTGACCGGCAGCAATCCGAAGACCATCGCCGTCAACACACATGAGCTTAAGGTAAGCAGCAGCACAGGAATATTCAGACCAATTGTTTGTACGAGAGCAAGATCGACACCTGCCGTGTGCGATAGCGCAAGGCGCAGCAGAGGCAAGGCGAGCCATGCCAGCGCCGTTCCCAGCCAACCTCCCATCAGGCAGAGAATCATTGTTTGTGTCAGGAACTGTGAAAAGAGCCGGGCACGATCTGCGCCCAGCGCCTGGCGAATGGCAACCTCGCGCTGGTTCGCAGTCGCACGCACCAGAATAAGGTTGGCGACATTCGCACACGCAATCAGCAGGACCAAAAGCACGGCACCCATCAGGCAAAGAATCGCGGGCCGCAGAGTTCCGATCAACTGCTCGCGCAGAGGCTTAAGTGCCACACCTTCCAGGCGGTTGGTCGCGGGATATGCGGCCGAGATGCGCGCTGCAATGGTCTGCATGTCCGTTTTTGCGTCGGCCAAACTGACTCCCCCCTTCAGTCGCCCCAGCACGTTCACTGAGTGCCATACGCGCGAGGCTTGTGTCGGCTGATCAAGAAGAGAAAGCGGCAACCAAACCTCACCCTCTGCGGGATACGTCGCGCCTGATGGCAGCACACCAATCACGGTGTAGCTTGTTCCATTCAGATCGATGCTGCGACCTACAACATTTGCTTCACCGCCGAAGTAGCGCCGCCATGCTGTCGTGCTCAACACAGCAACATGATCGCTCCCAGCTTTCTCATCTTGTTCGTTCAACAAACGCCCCAGCAGCGGGGAGACACCAAGCACAGAAAAGAAGTTTCCCGATGCAAGCACCCGATGCACCTGCTCGCTTTCGCCACCGGTTACCAGCGACACAGTACCCGGGTTAACGACTGAGTAAGCCGCAACCTGCTCAAAGCTCTTCTGTTGCCCGCGCCAGTCAAGATAATCGGGATATGTAGCTTCTGCGCCGCCCGGAACCTGCGGGTGCGTCTCGAGAATCGCTACAAGGCGGCCGGCATCGTGAAAGGGAAGCGTGCGGAGCAGCAGCCCATAAATGACGCTGAAGATAGCCGTATTCGCGCCCACTCCGAGGGCCAGCGTGAGAATCGCGGTCAAAGCAAATCCGGGAGATTTGAATAACTGGCGTAGCGCGTAACGAAGGTCCCGCAACATTGTGTGCATCTTTTCGCCTCTACAAATAGACACGGAGATTATCACCGCGCATCCACGGCATTTCCATAGTGATTCGTCACAATTCTGAGAGGCTTAAGCCATAGCAACCGGATCGCAGGCAGATAGCTCAAACTGGTTTCACGTCGATAAATAAGACAATCGCTTGTCTGTTCCTATATGCTTTTGTCGCCACCATGAACTCACCCAATAAGCGCCCTATTGTCTGGCTGTCGCTCTTGCTCCTTCTTCTGTCACCTACTCTTTTTGCGCAGCGCGGTTTTGTTCACACCAAAGGTTCAAACCTTGTCGACGCCAAAGGCCAGCCACTGATGCTGCGCGGCATCAATCTCGGCAATTGGTTTGAGCCGGAAGGCTACATGTTCCACTTCGACGGCAATCCGCAATCGACGACAGAGATTGAGAACCTCGTCGCGGAGCTGCTCGGCCCTGACAAATCCGAAGCCTTCTGGAAGCAGTGGCGCCAGGATTACATCACTGAAGCCGACATCGACCTGCTCAAAAAGAACGGCTTCAACTCTGTCCGTGTCCCGCTGCACTGGAAGTTCTTCGATAGCGACAACGCCGAGGGCTTCCACTACCTCGACCGCCTCATTCAGTGGGCGCGCAAAGATAACATCTACGTCATCCTGGATCTTCACTGCGCTCCGGGTGGGCAGACGGGCGCCAACATCGACGACAGCCTCGGCTATCCCTGGCTCTATGACAGCCCTCAGGCACAGGCGCACACTATTGCTATCTGGCGCAGGCTCGCGGCACGCTACGAGAACGAACCCATCGTTCTGGGCTACGATTTGCTGAACGAGCCTATCCCGCATTTTCCGCGGCTGCAGCAGTACAACAAAGATCTCGAACCGGTATACCGCAATCTTGTCGCAGCAGTTCGCCAGGTCGACCCGAACCATGTCGTCATTCTTGGCGGAGCGCAATGGGACTCGAACTTCAAGGTTTTCGGCCCGCCCTTCGATTCCAACGTGATGTACACCTTCCACAAATACTGGACTGCCACTGACACCAGCGTCATTCAGGAATACCTCGACTTCCGCGACAAGTACCATGTTCCGATCTGGCTCGGCGAATCGGGCGAAAACAAGGACGAGTGGATCGCTGCCTTCACCAAAACACTCGAAGCCAACCATGTGGGCTGGTGCTTCTGGCCCTATAAAAAAATGGATGCGACTTCGTCTGTCGTAACCTTCGACCAGCCTACGCACTGGGATGAAATTCTCGCATTCGCCAAACTGCCCACCGGAGCAGCTAACGCGGAGAAGCGTATCGCCGCGCGCCCGTCGCAAGAAGACATTCAGACGGCCTTCGATGATCTACTGAAGAAAATTCAGTTCGCCAATACGCGCGTCAATCCTGGATATGTACAAGCACTGGGTCTGACACCCGCCAGCCATTAGTCTTGAAAATTGCGCTGACGCTGTATGATTATCGCGCTGTGTAATCGCTTTCCTCGGAGCTTCGTTTCGATGCGTATATTAGCTACACTCGCCTGTTCCATTGTTCTTGCCGCTGCGCCTGCGTTCAGCCAACAGCTTGCCGCAACCCCGCCCATGGGCTGGAACAGTTGGAACCACTTTGCCGGCCACGTCACCGATGAAGATGTCCGCTCTGCCGCCGACACGCTGGTCAACACGGGAATGCGCGACGCAGGCTACATCTATGTGAATGTAGACGACACCTGGCAGGGACAACGCGATGCGCAGGGAGTACTGCATCCCAACGACCGCTTTCCCGACATGAAGGCACTCGCCGATTACGTCCACACCAAGGGACTGAAGTTCGGCATCTACTCCTCGCCCGGTGCAAAGACCTGCGGCGGATATGCCGGCAGTCTCGACCACGAGGCGGAGGACGCTAAGATGTATGCCGCATGGGGCGTCGATTTTCTGAAATATGACCTCTGCTCCTTTCAGAGCAACATGAACAAGGCCAAGGCCGATCATCCCAATGATCCGAACGCGGCTCGCGACCTCATGATTGCCGCATACAAAAAAATGGGCGACGCGCTCAAAGCAACTGGCCGCCCCATCGTCTACAGCCTTTGCCAGTACGGCGTAGATCAGCCGTGGAAGTGGGGCCCAAGCGTTGGTGCGCAGATGTGGCGCACGACTGACGATATCGACGACTCCTATGGCCGCATGGTCACCATCGGCTTCAGCCAGGCTGGTCTTTCAAAGTATGCGGGGCCCGGACATTGGAACGACCCTGACATGCTGGAAGTCGGCAACGGCAAAATGACGGAGGACGAGTACAAGACACACATGAGTCTCTGGGTGCTGCTGGCTGCGCCCCTGCTTGCAGGCAACGATCTCAGCAAAATGACGGACACGGACAAGAGCATTTTGATGAACAAGGATGCCATTGCCATCGATCAGGATCTGCTCGGCAAGCAGGGCGACCGACTTTATCAGAGCGGCGACCTCGACGTCTGGACAAAGCCCCTCAGTGGCGGACGTGTAGCGGTCGGACTCTTCAATCGCAGTTGGGACAACCGCGATGTCTCCGTCAACCTTGCTGATATCGGCTTTAAAAATGGGGCCAATCTGCGCGATGTCTGGAAGCAGCAGGACCTTGGTCATCGCAAGGGTGTCTTTACTGACACTATCCCCAAGCACGGGGTGACCCTGCTCATCGTCAGCAAGTAAAGGAAGACCATGGACAACAAAACTGTCGTCAGCCTGTTTGTCGAAGAAGTGATCAATCAGGGGCGATTAGAGCGAGCGAACGACCTGGTCGCAGAAGATTTTGTGGAACTCGACCCACTACCCGGTCAAAGGCAGGGCAGAGAAGGCTTGAAAGAAATCATCGGAGCCATCCGCACTGCGTTTCCTGATATCCATTGGATGCTCGATGAAATGATCGCCGAAGATAACAAAGTCGCGAGCCGCTTCACATGGACGGGTACTCATAGAGGTTCATTCCTCGGTATTCCGCCGACAAATCGAAACATCGTCGTCAAGGGCGTCGTCATCGACCGCTTGGAAGCAGGCAAAATGGCCGACAGCCGCATTCTCATGGACACTATGAGCATGATGCAGCAACTAGGTGTCGTGCCAGCTTCTTAAGCCGGAAGTTCCCGGATTTTCCTATGGCGTCACCGACTGTAATTGTCATTTGTGGTTGTTACCTGGATTTATGCATCCTTGCGATAGAGCAAATTGCGCATGGCCTGGCGCCGTGCTTCGTTCGCTTCTTTCACGCTCTTACGCTCGAGGGCATCCATTTTGGGCTTGGATGTCTCTTCAGACGCTTCGGCCTCGCTGCAAGCCGGACATCGATTAGCGAAACCGGGCTTGTCTGGTTTTAGTTCAAACTCTTCCGAGCAGACGGCACAGACTTTGATAGAAAACGGCATGGATTCTAGAATACTGCCCGCGTCCGCTGTCTTCCAGAGCGGAAATAATTTCCACACTTCCCTAGCCACACTTTTTATCGTACTTTCTTCCTTGAGCCTTTCAATTATGGTCAGCTTTACCGTACGCATGCGTTTTGCCGACGAAGACCGCCCGCAGATATCCGAGATGCTGGAAAAGCTGGCCACCGCGTCGCGACAGGAACCGGGCTGTGTCTCCTATGTCCCGCACTGGGTCGAGGACGATCCATGTACGGTCCTCATTTATGAGCAGTACAGGGACCGCAAGTCACTTGAGGCGCACCGCGCCACATCTCACTTCAAGCAATATGCCGTCGCTGGACTTTACCAGCTCATGCGCGAGCGCAGTGTCGAAAACCTGACCGCTGTCGTCTAAATCTCTTGGAACAACGCCCAACATTCCCCGACACTCGCTGCATCGCAAACAACAGCATGCCTGTCCATCCAGTCCGGCGAATGCGCCCTTCAATGGCGAAACCTGCCCGTTTGACCACTCTTTTTGACTCGTACTTTTGCGGCGGACTACCATCCGATACACGCATGAGCAGGCACTTCTACGGACGGAACGCATTCTCGGCGCCTCCCGGCGTATGCCTTCTCATGCTGTGCTTTGTCCTCTGGGCGCTTACCCCGCCGGCCTTAGCAGCCCCCCACCGTCCCGGCAAAGAGCTGCACAAGGAGATTGAGGCCCTGGAAATGCAGTGGCGTCAGGCCCAACTTGATAATGACGTGTCAGTTATGGACCGTCTTTTAGCTGACGACTACGTCGGCATCAGCGCGAGCGGCATCATTGAGACTAAGGCTGAAGCGCTCGCCTTGCGCCGCGCGGGGACCCTGCATATTACTCAGCTCGACCTCAATGACCTCAAAGTCCGCATCTATGGCGATACCGCTGTTGTGACTTCACGCGCTGATCTCGCCGGCACCAATGGCGCAAGCGATATCAGCGGCAAATACCGTTATACCCGCGTCTACAACAAGCGCTATGGCCAATGGAAGATCGTGAGCTTTGAGGCCAGTCGTATCCACGATACAAACGAGCGCGAGAAACACTAATTATTAAGAATTTAGCTGCGGGGCACAGACGCCAATAGCGCATCGGCGATCCGGGCAGCGTCGACCGCCGGGCGCACGTCGTGTACACGAATGATGCTGGCTCCGCCAAGAATAGCCGCTGTGGTGGCCGACAACGTGGCATGGAGCCGCGCGCCCATAGGTGCATCGCTGCCACCGTACAACGGACGTAGCGTTCGCGCCAGAAATGACTTCCGTGACACGCCGGCCAGAAGCGGCTGCCCCAACTCACGCAGCTCCGCTTGACGAGCCAGCAGCGGATAGTTTTCATCGAAGCGCTTTCCGAATCCATAGCCGGGATCAAGCACAATTTTTTCGCGGCTAGTTCCGGCGTCCATTGCGGCCTGAAGGCGCTCGCCCAACTCGCGCTTGACCAGCGGCAGGACTTCACTGGCAGCGAGGCGCGGCAGCGACTTCCATTCATCGGGGCGCCCGCGCGTGTGCATTAGCACTACTCCGCAGCCAAGGCTGGCGCAGACCGCGGCCATTTCTCTATCCCAGAGGAAGCCGCTGACATCGTTGACGATCTCCGCGCCTGCATTCACGGCTGCTGCTGCGGTAGAAGCCTTGTATGTATCGATTGAGATGACAGTATCCGGGCGCACTTTGAGAATCCCGGCAATCACCGGCAGCACGCGCTCCTGCTCCGCCGCCGCGGATACGCGTTCCTGCTGGCCTGGACGCGTAGATTCGCCGCCGATATCGAGAATATCCGCACCTTCGTCGAGCATCCGCAAGGCATGTTCAACAGCATCGTTCGCATCGTGGTAAAGCCCGCCGTCGGAGAACGAATCCGGCGTAACGTTGAGTACGCCCATCATCAGCGTCTTTGCGCCCAGCGCGAGCGAGCGCGTGCGCAGACGCCAGAAGAATTCGCTTCGCTGGGTGAAGGACATACGAGGTCAATGCTACACTTCGCCCCAGAGACACTCATGCTGACTAGACCTCGGACTCAAGCGCTGACGCGCTCACTTTTACTCTGCCTTATCGCTCACTGTTGCGCTTCGAATGGCTTTGCCAAAACGCGACATCACATACCGGCAAAGCCAGCGAGCCTGGAAAAAATTATCTCCGTCATCCTCAGCGATCCGGCAGTGGCGCGGGCGCATTGGGGCATTTCGGTGACGACGCTCGACGGCGCACCCATCTATGCGCTGAACGACCTGCAATACTTCAAGCCCGCCTCGAACGCCAAGCTCTTCACCACTGCCGCCGCGCTCGCGCTGCTCGGACCTGGCTTCACCATGAAGACCTACGTCGTTGCCGAAGGCCCGGTTTCGTCTGACGGACGCCTACGCGGCTCGCTGCGCCTTATCGGCGGCGGTGATCCCACGCTCTCCGGGCGCGCCTATCCCTACAGTGGCCACACTGAACACTCAGACCCACCATTCAAGGCGCTCGACGATCTTGCCGCGCAGGTGGCCGCGAGTGGCATTAAGTCCATTGACGGGACCATCGTCGCCGACGACACACTCTTCGCTTTTGAGCGCTACGGTTCAGGCTGGGGACAGGACGACCTGATGTGGGATTACGGCGCGCCTGTCTCTGCTCTGACGGTCGGCGACAACTTTCGTAATCTCACCCTTACGCCGGGCGTGCAAGCAGGCGATGCCATCACGGCCAGCTGGAATCCGCCGCTTCCGGACGACGCTGCTCTCCTGAAGAACGAAGCCACCACTTCTCCGGCGGGATCGGAGGAGCATCTCGGCCTTGACCGCCAGCCTGACCAGTCATTCCTGCGCGCTTATGGAACCATACCAGCAGGCAGCAAGCCTGGTAACTTCGGCATCGCCGTGCAAGACTCAGCAAAGTTTGCTGGCGAGGGCTTCGCGCAGGCGCTCGCCAGCCATGGAATCACAGGAAATCCAGCAGTGCAGGTGAGCCACCGTCTTTCCGGCGATACGCAGGACTTTGACAAAGAGTCGGAGCAGCCGCTCGCTCTCAAACCGCTCACATCCACGCAGCTTCCGTTCACCCTGCCGCCGAATGCGCGTATCGTCGCAGAGCGCACCTCGCCGCCGTTGAGCCAGATCGTGACCGTAGTCAACAAAGTCAGCCAGAACCTTCATGCGGAAATGCTGCTGCGGCTGCTGGGCAAGGCCGGGGGCGATGATGGCTCTGTAGCACAGGGCGCGAGGGTAGTCCGGCAGTTCCTCATCTCCGCCGGCGTCTCTCCAGATGGGTTCTTCTTCTATGATGGCTCCGGCCTATCGCCGCAAGACGATATAACCCCGCGCGCGACGACCACGCTGCTGCGCTATGCCGCGCGACAGCCGTGGGGTAACGTGTATCGTGCTTCTCTGCCTGTGGGCGGCGTCGACGGCACGCTGGACAACCGCTTCATGCAGCCGTCAATGAAAGGCAAAGTCTTCGCCAAGACGGGAACAATTTCGGGCGTGCACACATTGAGCGGCTATCTGACGACGGCCAGCGGACGTACGCTGGTGTTCTCGATTCTTTGCAATGATCACTCGCCTGTCACCGACACCACTCGCGGCGCAATGGACAACATCGTTACCGCAATTGCAGCTACAAATTGAAAAGATGTGGGTGTCCCGGAGGTTGATTTTGAGACCTGGGGTGCGCTGCTATCATGGCCTTAGCCTTGTCGCACAAACACAAACATCTTTTGGGCATCGTGATGCTGATCGCAGTAGGGGGAGTCTTGGCAGCCGGATGCGGCCCATCACTGCCTCCATCAAAGCCTTTGAATGAGCTGAGCCCTGAAGAAGCCCTGGGGCAGCAGATCTTCGCCGGGCATTGCGCGCGCTGCCATTATGCGAACAGTGACTCGGCGCTGCACGGGCCGGGACTGTTCGGGCTCTTCCGCAGAAAATACCTGCGCAACGGCGCCCCCGCGAATGATGAGCGCGTAACCGATGTAATTGAGCATGGGCGCGGCATGATGCCGGCCATGGGTAATTCGATAAACGACGAACAACTGCAAGCGCTGCTCGCCTATCTGCACACACTATGACGAACCTGAAACAAATCACCGGTCCGCTGCCCGGCATGGCGGCCGTCGCGCTCTGGATGTATATGCTCTGCGGCGTGGGCGTGTATGGAGTTATAACGCACAAGCTGCCGATTGCGGTCCTTGCGCTGTGCGTCTTCTTTGCTGCCGCCGCCAGCGGCCTTCTACGCCAGCGCCGCTGGGGATGGGCGCTTTCACTTGCTTCCGCGTTTCTCTCCATGTGCTACGGAGGCTACATGCTGCTTCGCTTCCACGAGCCGTCGCTTTTGGTGACCATCGCGGTCAATCTGATTTTCTTTCTTTACCTTGTGCGTCCACAAGTGATTGAACGGCTGCGATAAGGCCAATCATTGCGTCCTAGTGCTAAAGTTTCCATCGATGCTCTACCGGCTGTTTTTCGTTCTCATCCTGGCGACGGCTGCCTTTGCGCAGCGGGCGCACGATGGCAGCTTCTATCAATCCGCAGGTACAGCTAGGATGGAAGCGCGGCTGCGGAAGATTTACGCCGGAACTGACTGGAAAGCCGACCCCAATAAACCCGCCGACCGCGTCCCCTATTACCGCGCGCTGCTGAAGGAAAATCTGACTCCGGCGCAGCAGGTCACGGTACGAATGGAAATCGGCAAGGAACTGCTGCGGGCGGGCGACAGCGCCGCTTCTGTCGACGAGTTGGAGCAGCTTGGCAGGTTTGTCAGCGATAGCAACCTCCAGTTGCCGCCGGATGTGGAAACCAACTGGCACAAAAGCCTCGCCATTGCCTATCTGCGGTTGGGTGAGCAGGAGAACTGCAATGACATGCACGGGCAGATGTCCTGCATCTTTCCCATCAAAGGCTCTGGCGTGCATACGCGGCCTCGCGGAGCGCAAGGCGCAGTCCGGGAGCTGACTGTGCTGCTCAAGGCGAACCCGCAGGACGACATTTCACGCTGGCTGCTGAATATTGCCTACATGCAGCTGGGGCAGTATCCGGCGCAGGTGCCGAAAGAGTGGCTGATTCCGGAAAGCCGCTTCGCATCGGAATACAACATCGGCGATTTTCCTGATGTTGCAACGCAGGCAAACCTTCTCGCTACGGAACACTCCGGCGGTGTCATCGTTGATGACTTTGATGGCGATGGCCTGCTCGACGTGATGATTTCCTCCTCCGGGCCGCTCGATCAGATGCGCTTTTATCACAACAACGGCGATGGAACCTTCAGCGACCGCACGCGCAAGGCAGGGCTGACAGGCGAACTGGGCGGCCTCAACATCGTTGAGACCGACTACAACAATGACGGCCATCCTGACGTGCTGGTGCTGCGCGGCGGATGGTGGGGCAAGTTCGGCCAGTACCCCATGTCGCTGCTCAGGAACAATGGCAATGGAACATTTGATGATGTGACAGAAGAAGCGGGACTGCTCTCCGCGCACCCAACGCAGACGGCCGCATGGGCTGACTTCGACAACGACGGCTGGCTTGATCTTTTCGTCGGACATGAATCTTCAAATGAAGATCCTTACCCGTCGCAGCTCTTCCATAACAACCACGACGGGACATTCACCGAAGTTGGTGCAGCGAACGGACTGGCGAATCTGGGCTATGTAAAGGGCGTTGCCTGGAGCGATTTCAACAATGATGGCCGCCCGGACCTTTATGTCTCAGTGAAATACGGACCAAACCACCTCTTCCGCAATGACGGCCCACGCGATCCGCAGCATCCGCGCCCCGACCAGTGGATGTTCACTGACGTAACCGAGCAGGCGCACGTTGCCGAGCAGCGCGAAAGCTTCCCGACATGGTTTTTCGATTATGACAATGACGGCTGGCCGGACATCTTCTGCGCCGGCTACTCCATGCAGAGCGTAAACGACGTTGGCGCGTTCGAAATCGGCGATGCCTACAACGCAGAAACGCCGCGCCTCTACCACAACAACCACGACGGCACCTTTACGGATGTGACAAAGGCTGTGCATTTGGACCGCGCGATTCTGGTCATGGGCGCGAACTTCGGCGACCTGGACAACGACGGCTGGCTCGATATCTATCTCGGCACCGGCGAGCCGGCCTACGAGGCTCTTCTACCCAATCTCATGTTTCGCAATAACAACGGCAGGAACTTTCAGGATGTGACCACATCCGGCGGCTTCGGCCATCTGCAGAAGGGCCACAGCGTCGCCTTTGCCGACTTTGAAAACAACGGCAATGAAGACGTTTTTGAGGAGATGGGTGGCGCCTTTCCAGGCGATACCTATCAGCCCGTGCTCTATCGTAATCCCGGACACGGCAATCACTGGATCACGCTGGAACTCGAAGGCGTCCAGACCAATCGCGCCGCATTTGGCGCACGCATCGCGCTCGCTTTCAAAGACCAGGGCATGGTCCGACATGTTTACCGTACCGTTGGCTATGGCTCCAGTTTTGGAGGGAATCCGCTCCGACAACATATAGGCGTAGGCAAAGCGGATTCGATTCAGAAGGTCGAAATTTACTGGCCGGTCTCAAAAACAACCCAAGTCTTCACGAATGTTGCAATAGATCGCGCCTTTCATGTGAAGGAGGACGCGTCGAAGCTCGAACCCAGAAGCTACAAGCGATTTGCCTTCAGCACCATCCCTATGGCCAACAGCATGGTCATGCCGGCCAATCCCGTACAATAAAGGGTTGCCATGGCTACCGCTGCCGAACTGATACAGATCGATCTCGCCCCGCGTAAACCAATGCCCAAGCCGGACTGGCTGAAGGCCCGCGCCCCGGTGGGCGACAACTACCACAATCTGAAGAAGCTGGCGCGCGACCTCAATCTGCATACGGTGTGCGAATCGGCGCACTGTCCCAACATCGGCGAGTGCTGGAACCACCGCACAGCCACCTTCATGATGCTGGGCAACACCTGCACGCGACGCTGCGGCTTTTGCGCCGTGCCCAAAGGTCGTCCAGACGCCATTGATTTCGACGAGCCGCGCCGCGTGGCCGAGGCAGTCGCCACGCTGGGACTGAAGTTTGCTGTCATTACCAGTGTCAATCGCGACGACGACGTTCTAGGCGGCGCGCGCGCCTTCGCCATGGTCATCGATGAGATTCGCAAGCAGGCGCCCGGCTGTCAGGTGGAAGTGCTGATCCCCGATTTTCAGGGCAACGAAGCGGCCATTCGCACGGTCGTCGAAGCGCGTCCGGAAATCCTGAACCACAACACGGAATCGGTGCCGCGCCTCTATCGCGCTGTCCGCTCGGGCGCGCGCTATGAACGTACGTTGCGTCTGCTCGAATACGCGAAGGAACTCGACTCTACCGTCACCACCAAATCCGGCGTGATGGTTGGCCTCGGCGAAGAGATGGACGAACTGCTGCAGGTCTATCGCGATCTCGCCTCCGTAGGAACAGACGTGCTCACCATTGGGCAGTATCTGCGCCCATCGAAAGACCACCTGCCGATGGCGCGCTACTATACCCCTGACGAGTTCACCTTTATGAAGCAGGAAGCGCTGAAGATGGGCTTCCGCCATGTCGAATCCGGCCCGCTGGTGCGCTCGTCCTATCACGCTCACGAGCAGGCGAACTCGTCCGGCGTCACCATGCTGATGTAGCGCCGGATTTTGGATTAAAAATTGTATACAATTACTCCACTCGAAGAATTCCCCTGATTGGAGTGATGGATGACCACTCGCCGCGCGTTTCTTTTCAGCAGCGCGTCTTCTGCTGCGGCCCTCAGCCTTTCTATACCGAACTTTGCCTTTGCCTCCGCCGAATCAAAAACAGCGCCTGCTCCCGACACCAGCATCGACACGTCAACGAGTGAAATGCGGCCCTACATCGATCGCTTTTCCGCGGATCAGGAGCTGTTGCGCCGCTTCTATAGCATCCCTTTCGCGCCGCAAACGCGCGACCGCCTGCGAAAATTCTACGCCGAGTGGCAAGCAACGCTTACAGGCATCGATTTCGACAAGTTGAGCGAGGATGCGCGTATCGACCACATTCTCTTCCGCAACTACCTCGACCGCCAGACCAGCCATCTCGATGAAGACGTGCAATTCGAGAGCGACGTTGCGCCTTATGTACCTTTCGCCGATAAAATTATCGCCCTGTTTATGGCGCAACGCGAGATAGAACCAATTGACGGTAAACAGTCTGCAGCTGCTCTGTCCGAGATCCAGCAGTCTTGCATCGACTCGCAGAAGGACCTGACGGCAAAGCTGGCCGCTCAAAAAGAAGACCCCAAGAGCATCGCCGCGCAGCGGCGGCGCGAGGCGGCGAACCGCGCGGCAGAGCATGTGAAGACTCTGCGACTAGTGCTGCAGCGCTGGTTCCAGTTTTATGACGGCTATGACCCCATGTTTACATGGTGGGCCGAGGAGCCTTACAAGACGGCGGACGCGGCGCTTGATGGGTATGGCAAATTTCTCTCCGAAAAAATCGCCGGAATCAAGCCGCCCCCGACAGAACAGAAACAGCCCTCGCCTCACGGGGAGGAAGAGGGAGGGGACGCTTACGCGCAGTCAGTGGCGACCGCTCACGCTGATGACACGAGCGACATCATCGGTCACGCCATTGGCCGCGACGCGCTGATCCGCGAGCTTCAATTTGCCATGGTTCCTTACACTCCGGAAGAACTGATTGCTATCGCCGAAAAGGAATTCGCCTGGAATGACGCCGAGATGGTCAAAGCATCGCGCAATATGGGCTTCGGCGACGATTGGAAGAAAGCGCTCGAAAAAGTAAAGAACGACTATGTTGATCCTGGCAAACAGACGGAACTGGCGCACAAGTATGTTCTTGAGGCGCTCGCATTCATCGATCAGCATGATCTAGTCACTGTGCCGCCGCTGGCGCGTGAGACATGGCGCATGCGCATGATTCCTCCGCAGCAGCAACTGGTGTCGCCCTTCTTCCTGGGCGGCGAGGTGCTGGAGATTTCGTATCCGACGAACACGATGACTTATGACCAGCGCATCACCACGATGCGCGCGAATAATATGGCCATGTCGCACGCGACAGTGTTCCATGAAATGATGCCAGGGCACGAACTGCAGGGCTTTATGGAACATCGCTATCGCGCCTATCGTCTGGCCTTCGGGGGGACACCCTTTCTCATTGAAGGCTGGGCCCTCTACTGGGAGATGCTTTTCTGGGACCTGGGTTTTGACCGCACGCCGGAGGAACGCGTCGGCGCGCTCGCCTGGCGACGCCATCGCTGCGGGCGCATTGTCTTTTCGCTTAATTTCCATCTGGGGAAGTGGACGCCGCAGCAATGTATTGACCTGCTGGTAGACCGTGTGGGTTTTGAGCGGCAGGCCGCGATTGGCGAGGTGCGCCGCTCGCTGGGCGGCGAATATGGTCCGCTCTATCAAGCGGCGTATCTGCTGGGCGGCATGCAGATTTATGCGCTGCATCGGGAACTGGTTGGTTCCGGGAAAATGACTAATCGGCAATTCCACGATGCTGTGCTCCGACAGAACAACATTTCTATCGAGATGATTCGCGCCGGCCTGACGCGGCAAAACCTGCCCCGCGATTTTCACACGCAATGGAAGTTCTATGGCGAGGTGACAGCCGCCGGGGCTTAATATTCGACGACATTGAGCTGGCTTCAATGCTCATCGCCACTGCTGCGTATGGCGTCGATTTGCAGAAACAACTATTCTGGCTAAAGGGGGTTGGTTACAGCCGTCGGGCTGATTTCAGCGAATCTCAATCCCCAATTCATTTGCATCTAGGTACGAAGGTATTGATGAAGAAACATTGTGCGCTATTTTACTGTTGTATTGTCGTGCTTGCGGGATTCATGAGCTTTGCCCCGATTTCTGTCCACGCGCAGAAGCGAGTGAGCGATAAAGACGTGGAAGCGCTGATGAAAAACCTGAAGGAGGACTCCAAGTCGTTCAGGGACAATTTTGATGCTGCCCTCAAGAAGAGCGCCATTCGCCGTACCAGTCAAGAAAAGGACGCGAAAGATCTGGTGGCCGGTTTTGAGAAGCAGACAGATTCGATGTTCAGCGACTTCAAGAAGACCAAACGCGGCGATGTCGCGGTCGAAACCACTATCAGCAGCGCCCAGCAGATCGAAAAGCTCATCTACAATCTTCATCTCGATCAGAAGACCATCTCTCAATGGGAGAAGATCCGCACCGAACTGGACCATGTATCGAGCGCCTTCGGCATCAATGCCCCCTATAGCCGCATGTAAGGGCCCTGCGCAGATGACGCGACCTCTCCAACGCAGTAAAATACGGCTTTTGTACTGCGATCAAGGGAGACAACTATGGCAGTCTCAGTAATGGCCGGCATTCCGGCGCTCAAGGACACGCACAGCCAGCTCAGGTCCCGCATGGAGAAGGCCGTGCATGATTTTCAGACGAACCTCGCTTCGACGCGCACAGGACGCGCTTCCGTCGCCATGCTCGACCAGGTAAAGGTGGACTACTACGGCACGCACACGCCCATCAACCAGTTGGCGCAGCTCACCACGCCTGACGCAAACATGATTGTCATTCAGCCGTGGGACGCAAGCGTAATTGGCGAGATTGAAAAAGCGCTGCGCGTTTCCGACCTGGGATTCAATCCGCAGAACGACGGGAAGATTCTGCGCGTCCCGGTTCCACCCATGACAGAGGAGCGCCGCAGAGAGGTGGTCAAGCACTTGAACAAAGTGCTCGAAGAGCACAAAACCGCGGTGCGCAACATTCGCCGCGACGGCAACGATCTGATCAAGAAGGCAGCCAAGGACAAAAAAATCTCTGAAGACGAGGAGAAGCGTTCCCTCGAAGAGATTCAGAAGCTGACCGACGAAGAGATCAAGCGCATGGACGAGATGAGCAAGAAAAAAGAAGCGGAGATCATGCAGGTTTAGGAATCTGACTGCATTTGGTGCAAGAAGAAGAAAGGCGCTGCAGATATGCAGCGCCTTTTACGTTCAATCGCCTACATCAAAAACTTCTGCGCTTTATCTGGCGGCATTCTGCCCGGCAACTTGCGCTCCAGTTCGCAGCGCACCTGGTTCAGGCCGAACATGCAGCTTTCAAAACTCTCTGAAAGACGCCCGAAGAGCGCCGCTTCCGCGGCATATTCAAACAGATCAAATGTAGAGACAATATAGTAGCTTTCCTTGCCAGCGCGAATCATGTCGTAGAGATTGGCATTTTCATTCTCGCGCCATTTGTGCACTGATTCCGGATACATGCCCGTGCAGAAGAGGGCATAGTCACCTATGTGTTTGCGGATCTCACGCTCTGCGTCAAAAGATGGAGCGCTGCCGTGCACGGGGTCGGATGCCAGCAGCATTTCTCCTACTTCCTTCACTGGGCGTCCATCGCTGTCCCGGATTGGATAAAGGCGGTCTGAGATGCAAAAGTCAGTCAAAAGATCAGCGATGTAGCTCGTGACCTCGCGGTCACAGATGCCGACGTGCTCGTTGTAGCATTCGGCGACTACATCGTGAAAAAACTGACGCAACGCGTGGTCCTGGGAAATCATATCGTATCGGCCTCCTTGCCCGGCCAGCGCCTGGGGAAACGCTGCTCATTCTGATGCGCTTGCTTGACGAAGCCCTTACACCCTATGGATTACAAATGAATGAATTCGTTTCATAAGACAAGAGACTTCTTTGGTTCCACCCAAATAGTTAGCAGTCGCAGTGCCAAACTGCGAGCATCTAACGGAAATCTGCGTGTCACGCTTTCTTCAGATTTCCCACCATAGAAATGGGCGTATGATGAGTTGCGCATCTTCAGTGGAAGGACACAGCTTATGGCGAAGCAGTCTTCCTCAAAACATCCGCACAAGCCATCTCATCCCGCAAAAAAGCATCATCCCACCCCGCAGCCGACTCCTGCGCCCACACCTCCTTCGCCCACACCACCGTCAACAACCGGCGACACTCCCGTCTTCGCGCAGCCACAGCCGACGCCTGATCCAACATCGTTCAAGGTCCCGCACCCTTCCGACACGGGGCTCTACAACAAGGTCAACAACAAGCTGCTGCAGCCAATCCCAGCGCCACGCGGCGGCGCTGCTGAACCGGTCCTGACGTTGGCCGATGTTTACGGCAGCCTGGGCGCGTCCAAGGTTGCGGCGATCCAGCAGGCCGGACAGATTGTCTTTCACTCGTCCGGCGATACCGGCAGCACAAGAGCGCCGACAACCCAGAACAAGGTGGCCGACAAGATGGTGGCCGATTTCAACGAGAGCGACCCGGCAGATGCGCCGTCGTTCTTCTTCCATCTCGGCGACGTGGTCTACAGCTTCGGCGAGGCCATGTATTACTATGACCAGTTTTATGAGCAATACCGCGAGTATGCCGCGCCCATCATTGCCATTCCCGGCAACCACGACGGCCTGGTGTATTCCGGCGACGCGGCCCCGACACTCGACGCCTTCCTGCGCAATTTCTGTTCAGCTACAGTGACCACCACGCCTGAAGCAGGCGGCCTGGCGCGCACGACCATGACTGCGCCGGGCGTGTATTTCACCCTGGACGCCCCTTTCGTGCGCATTCTCGGCGTTTATTCCAATGTTCTGGAAGATCCAGGTGTCATATCGAGTGAAGGCGGAACGCGCGCTAACGTCACAGATGTTCAGCTAACCTTTCTCAAGACCGCGCTGGCGCGGTGTAAATCAGAAAACTACACGGGCGCGGTGATTGTGGCCGTACACCACCCTCCGTTCACAGGCGGTAGCATCCATTTTCCCAGCCCAAACCTGTCTGCGGACATCGACAGTTGCGCCCAGGCCGCCGGCTTCTGGCCTCATGCCGTCTTTTCCGGACATTCACACAACTACCAGCGGTTTACTCGAACGGTGAACGGCATGTCAATTCCGTATCTGGTCGCCGGATGCGGTGGGCATTCGCCGCTTGCGGCTATGCAGAAGGATTCGAGCGGCAATCCCATCCGGACACCGTATCCCATCGACAGCGAACTGACGCTGAACAGCTATGACGATACCGACTATGGCTATCTGCGGGTTGTCGTCAATGCGCAGACCATGCGGATCGAGTATCACCCGGCCTCCGATAGCTCGACTACCAAGACACCGGACGATGTGGTGACGGTAAACCTCGTGGCGCGTACAGTGTCATAGCGCCTTGTCCAATAACGCACACGAGCGTCCATCCGCGGACGGTTTTATGTGATCTCCTCAACGGCCGCATCACGCTCAAGTACATGTTTCATTTGAATTTAGTCAGAAACCTAACAATGGCCTGGCAATTGCTACGAACCTATTCGTAGATGCCTTGTCGGGGAAGTTGCCCGTCCAAATTTCTCAAGCGAGTCATCCGAGTCCACCGTCATTCAAGTTGCAGTCGCGTTTGTTCGAGGAGGGTTATGCGGAACCTGCTTCAAAATCTCCGCTTCAGCCTGCGCATGCTGTTCAAGAATCCCGGCTTGACAATTACCGTCCTGCTCACCCTAGCCCTGGGGATTGGCGCAAATACGGCCATCTTTACTGTCGATTACGCGACGCTGCTGGCGCCGCTGCCCTATCCGGAACCAAATCAAGTGGTCATGGTGTGGTCGAAGATTCAGGGCTTCCACAACGGCGTTTCCGCAGGCGACTACCTTGACTGGAAACAACAGAGCAAGTCGTTTCAAGACCTGAACGCGTGGACGGGCGGTTCGTTCAACATCGCGACGAAAGACCAGCCCGAGTTTGTCCCTGGAAACAGGGTGACGGCTGACTTCTTCAGCATGCAACGTTTACCGTTTTTTCTCGGGCGCGGCTTTCTCCCTGAAGAAGGGCAGGACGGTAAGGACCACGTTGTCATCCTCTCGCACAAGCTCTGGCTGAAGCTGGGCAGCAACATGAAGATCATCGGCAAGACGATGCAGTTGGATGGCACTCCATACATCGTGGTGGGCGTGGAGCCCGCGGGATTTCAGGATCGTCTGCCTGCGCAATTGACGGTGCCCCTCGTTTTCAAGCCGGAACAGATCAATCACGACTTTCACTGGCTGCTGGTGATGGGCCGCTTGAAGCCCGGCGTAACGATCATGCAGGCGCAGGCGGACATGAATGCGGTGACGGACCATATTGCGCAGGTCTATCCAAAGAGCAACAAGGGCTGGGGTTCGTTTGTAGAGCCGCTCAAAAATGACTTTCTGCCGAGCGAGCGCATTCTAACCCTGTGGCTGCTTCTGGGGGCGGTTGGATTCGTGCTGCTGATTGCTTGCGTGAATGTGGCGAACCTGTTGCTGGCAAAGAGCATGACGCGGCAGAAGGAGATCGCCGTGCGCAGTTCGCTGGGCGCTACACCGAGCAAGATCTTCGCGCAGCTGATTACTGAGAGCCTGCTGCTGGCGCTCTGCGGCGGCGTGCTTGGTGTCGGCGTAGGCTATGCGATGTTGCACGGGCTGATCGCCGTGATGCCGGAAGGTACGCTTCCGAGCGAGGCGGACCTGAGCCTGAACTTCCCGATTCTGCTCTTCACACTGGGTGCAACTACGCTCGCCGGGCTGCTGTTTGGCTGCATTCCGGCATGGATTGCTTCACGCGTCAATCCGGCAGAGACGCTGAAGGAGAGCGGAAGAACAGGGACGAGCGTGGGACGGCATCGGCTGCGCCGGGCACTGGTGATTGGCGAATTTACGCTGGCACTGGCTCTGCTTGCGGGTGCGGGGCTGGCGATCCACAGCTTCTTGAATCTGCAGCGCGTCGATCTCGGCGTAAAGACCGATCATGTGATGACGTTCTTTCTCTCGGTTCCCGACTCGCGGCCCAAGGACCCGGAGCGCATCGTTGCTTATTACCGCCAGATACTGTCGGCAATCCAGGGCGTGCCTGGGGTCATGCACGCTTCGGCCGAGACGGGATTGCCATTGGAAGGCTCTGGTTTCGGTATGCCATTCGTGCTGGCCGACAAGCCTACCTACGCCGATCCGTCGCAAAGGCCGAATACGTCGTTCGGAATGGTGACGCCGGATTATTTTCAGACCTTCGGCATCAAGCTGGTGAAGGGGCGGTTTTTCAACGATCAGGACACGGCCACCAGCGTGAAGGTGGCGGTGGTGAATGAAGAGTTTGTCAAAAAATATCTGAAAGGTTCTGATCCGCTGCAAAAGCGCGTTCTGGTGGAGCAGCTGATTCCCGGCGTGACGAAGCTGGGTCCTTATCAGGAGTGGCAAATCGTGGGCGTCTTCCATAACGTGCGCTCGCGCGGCTTCCGCGAGGATTATCCCGAGATGGAGATACCGTTCTGGCAGATTCCTTGGCCGAGCGCGGGGATGGGCGCACGGACACAGGAGGACCCAGCGTCGATGTTGAAGAGTATTGCCACGGCTGTGCATTCTGTAGACCCGCAGATTGCCCTGGCAGATCCGAAGACGATGGAGCAGGTACACGATGATGTGCTGGCCAACGATCGCTTCACCCTGATCCTGTTCGCCAGCTTTGCGGCCGTCGCGTTGTTGCTGGCGGCACTCGGCATCTACGGCGTGATGGCGTTTTCCGTGGCGCAGCGCTCGCATGAAATTGCTCTGCGCATGGCGCTGGGCGCGACGCGAAACCGCGTGGTCACGCTGATCCTAAAAGAGGGTGTGATTCTTGCATTTGCCGGACTGGGGCTTGGGCTGGTGGGGGCCTACTTTGTGGGGCGGGCTATGCGAAGCACTCTGTATGGCGTCGGTGCTATGGATTTATCGGCTTTTGGAGTAGTGGGTCTAGTGTTGCTAGTCGCAGCACTCCTGGCTTGTTATCTGCCGGCGCGACGTGCAGCTTCCGTAGAGCCTATGCAATTGTTGCGGATGGAGTAAAAGCGAAGATTTCCTGCTATCCCACCTTTTTGCAAACTGCGCGAAAAGATGGAGCATCCGGCTGCAAAATACCCATTTAGGTATTGAAAAAAATGAGCCTCGGAACTTCTCGAGGCTCGTTCGTTTCCAAAACTTTGTTTGTCAGCCGGTCAGTGAGTTTTTCGCGAGTACGCGGTCCACAACGCTTTCGACGTTCTGCAGGAAGCCGCTCTGCTGCGGGATAGGCTGCTGCGGAGCGGAAGGTCCGAGTTCCTGGGCGAGGTCGTTCCAGAGCAACGCCGAAGACCGGATCGCTGCCGCTGCCTGCTCCTGTACCGGCTCCGGAAATGCCAGAAAAGCTATCCATGTTAAAAGAGCAACCGCAACGACGATCTGGGCGACATAGCCGGGCCAAGCGCCGGCGGTGGAGAAGTGAAGGCCATTCACCATCAGGCTCATTGCGACTAGCAGGCCGAGTCCCAGGCAGAGGCCAAATACGCGATTGCGATAGGAAAGGCCAAGCGCATGGACGGAAACGACCAGGAATGCCAGCAGACAGAGCGCCAGCACGCTGAAGCTGACGGCTATCTCGGTGAAGACCGCTGAGAGATGGTCATGAATGGAACTGGCCGACGCCAGAGTGACAACAGAAGACAACGCGAGAACCAAGGACGCGGCCGCGGCCCAGCGGAAGATTGCCACCCCAAGACGCTTGAGTCCGGGGAGCGGGGCCATCATGTTTATAAAAAGTTCCTGTAACGCGAAAAACAAGGCGATGCAGCTCGCCAGATATGTAATCCACTTGGTATAGAAGTAGATCGAATGGCCTCCGCCCAGCACAAACTGAGAATGCGACATCCCAAGGAGCAGGAAGGCCCGAACCATGCGGATACCCAGGAAAACCCCGAACGCCGACAATGCGGCGTGTTTCCTGACCCGGAAAAAAGCCAGGAGCGCCGCGAGCCAGAGAAATGGCTCAGCGTATGCAAGCAGGTTCGAGATGGACACCAACGCCATGCTGTTTCCCTGTGGTTGTAATTGACAATAGACCCACAGAGGGTTGTCCACAAGACTGACTTTCTGCTAAGTAGTAACCGCCAAAAAGTTACTAAAGCCAGTATTGTCTGATGGATAGCAGCAGCGGGAACTGTGGACTCTGAGACGCCGGAATCTGCGACGAACGTTGCCTTGAGTGTCTAAAATAATTCAATAAAACAAGCTATATCAATAATTTGTTGTCTTAATGATTGAGGTTGATGTGCTTTCTCGTGGTTATTCAAGATATAACCATTCCCTAGGTCTATTATTTTAGAATGACTTCCCAAGTTTACTTCTCAAGTTGAATTCGCAGAGCGGCAGAAGGCTGCATTCAGGCATGATTCAGCCGCGTTTTCCACCCCTTCCAGATACCAAAATTCAGCACTTTTCGCGTGCTATAATAGACCAGAGAATCGAGGCAAAAACCTCTTCGCTTTCAATCTGTTAGTCCTGTTTTGGCCAACCCGGCCCAAAGGCGATTGAAGGCTTTGCCTTGCCGGAGTTTCATGTCCACCAAAGAACTTGCCGTTTCAACACTTTCCCCCGACGAGATTGAACCTTCCTCCCCCAGAACCAATGGCCAGAAAAAGATGAACGGTCAGGATAATGGCTACACGGGCGACAACATCAAGGTGCTTGAGGGCCTCGAAGCGGTGCGCCTGCGTCCGGCAATGTACATCGGTTCGACGGGCGAGATGGGTCTGCATCATCTGGTGTATGAGGTGGTGGACAATTCCGTTGACGAAGCGCTCGCCGGATATGCGAAGAAGATTGACGTCATCATCCACGTTGATAACTCGATCACAGTAATCGATGATGGCCGCGGCATTCCTGTTGACGAAAAGACGCTGGACAATGGCGAGACGATGCCGGCGGTACAGGTTGTTCTGACCAAGCTGCACGCAGGCGGAAAGTTCGATTCATCCACTTACAAAGTTTCGGGCGGACTGCATGGCGTAGGCGTGTCGTGCGTCAACGCGCTGAGCGAAGAATTCGAAGTAGAGATCTGGCGCGACGGACATACCTTCGAGCAGGATTACGAGCGTGGCCATCCAGTGTCAAAGCTGCGGCAGACGGGCACGTCGAAGAAGCGCGGCACTAAGGTCCACTTCCTGCCCGACAAGACGATCTTTGCCGTCACTGAGTATAGCTGGGACACCCTGGCGCAGCGCTTGCGCGAATTGGCTTTTCTGAACAAGGGCCTCGAAATCACGCTCACCGACGAGCGCACAACCGATCCGAAGTCGGGCGATTCAAAGCGCGCTGAGTTCAAGTATGTAGGCGGCATTGCCGAATTCATCAAGCACCTGAACCGCGGCAAGCAGGCATTGCACGACAAGCCCATCGTGATGGAAGCGATGCGCGACGGCGTCGATATGGAGATCGCGCTCCAGTACAACGACGGCTACTCAGATACGGTCTTTACCTTCGCCAACAACATCAACACGGTTGACGGCGGCTCGCATCTGTCGGGCTTTAAGACAGCACTCACGCGCACCATCAACGCCATTGGCCAGCAGATGGGCCTCTTCAAGGATGTGAAGGAGAACCTCTCCGGCGACGACGTGCGCGAAGGACTGGTCGCGGTCGTGAGCGTGAAGCTGCCGCAGCCGCAGTTTGAAGGGCAGACCAAGGGCAAGCTGAATTCAGACATTGCGGGAACGGTGCAGGCGCTGGTCAACGAGAAACTGGGCATGTTCCTCGAACAGAACCCGCCGGTCGCACGCAAGATCATCAACAAGGCAATTGACGCGGCACGCGCTCGTGAAGCTGCGCGCAAGGCACGCGACCTCACACGCCGTAAGGGTGCGCTGGACGGCGGTGGTCTGCCGGGCAAGCTGGCTGATTGCAGCGAGCGCCAGCCGGAACGCTGCGAGCTATATCTGGTTGAGGGCGAGTCTGCAGGTGGAACGGCGAAGCAGGGGCGTGACCGTCGATTCCAGGCGATTCTCCCGCTCAAGGGAAAAATCCTGAATGTCGAGAAGGCCCGCTACGACAAGATGCTGGGCCATGAAGAAATCCGCGCCATGATTACGGCGCTGGGCACGAGCATCGGCAAGGACGATTTCGATCCGGCGAAGCTGCGCTACGGCAAGATCATCCTCATGACGGATGCCGACGTTGACGGCTCGCACATTCGCACGCTGCTGCTCACGTTCTTCTTCCGTCACATGAATGAGTTGATTAAGCGTGGGCATGTGTACATTGCGCAGCCGCCGCTCTATCGCATCAAGAAGGGTAAGTTCGAGCAGTACATCAAGGACGATCGCGAGTTCGTGAAGGTCATGGTGAAGCGCGCCTCCGACGGCATGATCGTCCGCCACGGCGAGAACGCCACGAAGCTCGAAGGTGCGGCGCTCACTAAATTCATGGGACAGCTGAATGAGTATCTCGGCTTCTTCGACAAGGTTAACAAGCGCTTTCGTAATGAGGAAGTCACCGGGCTGTTCGCGAAGCTCTTCGCGCACGAAGGCAAGGAGCCTGCAAAGCGCGCGGACTTCGAAGGCGACGCGTCAAGCGCTCCGGCAAAACTGACCGAACTGTACAACGAGCTGAAGAAAATTGAGAAACAGTATCAGTTCAAGGGTCTGGACAAGCCGGTTTATGACGAGGAGCACCAGACTTGGTCTCTGATTTTCCATGACGCACAAGGCGCGGAGCGGAAGATTGACTGGGTCTTTGCGTCCACCCCGGAAACCCGTCAGATGCTCGCGAAATATTCGCTGATCAAGGACATGCTGGAGCCTCCGTTCCTGATTGAATACGCGAGCAAAGCAGTAGCTGCCGCAGCCGAACCCGATCCCGAGGAGAGTGAAGGCGAAACGACCGGCGAAGCCGAAGCGGGCAAACCCGCTCCGAAGCGCATTGGGCGCGCGTCACATGAACCAGTCGAGAAGCAGACGCCGCACGACCTGTTCGAGTACGTCATCGAGCAGGGACGGCGCGAGTATCAGGTGCAGCGCTATAAAGGCTTGGGCGAGATGACGGCAGCGCAGCTTTGGGAAACGACGATGGATCCGGAGCATCGCACTCTACTCACCGTGAAGCTTGAAGACATTGCCGAGACGGAGACCATCTTCACGACGCTGATGGGCGAAGATGTCGAGGCGCGTCGCAAGTTCATCGAAGACAATGCGCTGGATGTGAAGAACCTGGATATTTAAGATTCAATCCCGACATATTGTGGGGCGGCTTCCAGCCGCCTTTCTATATCTAAAAACTTCAATGAACGCGATACCAAAGTCGTTGAGATTTTTTCCCAGCCACATCTCAAACGTGACGATTCGTCTGGCCCCGTCATTCGGCAAGAACTATTTACGCCCCATACTTCATTGCACCGTGAGGCTCACCGTCGCAGTGTTGTTCGCCATGTTTGGATCGGGTGTGTCTGACATAGTGGCTGCATTCGCGGTGATCACGGTGCCTGCGGGCGCTGTCAGCTTCACTGTCAAGCGCACGGTCCATGTGGTGTTCGGAGCCATGCTGGCGCCCTCGTGGCAGACGATCTGTCCCGTTCCCTGATATGGCGGATGGGTGCATGTACCCAGAGCCGGAGTGCCGGAGATGCGGATGTAGTCGAACGTTGTTCCTTCAGGCACCTGAGTGGTCAGCACTTCATTATCAGCATTGTCTGGCCCGAGGTTCCAGACCGGGAAGGCATAGGTGATCAGATCGCCCTGATGGACTGTAGTCGTAGACGGGTTTATCCGCAGGAACAGATCGGCATCTACTCCTACCGAAAACGCGTAAGTATTCCCCGTGTTCGATTGATTTGCATAAATGATGTAAAGCGTGCCATCCACAATGATGGGCGAGGAAAATAATCCCGGTTCTCCTGCCCGATAGCTCCATAGCAGGGCGCCGGTGCTGGCATTGAGCGCATACACGTTGCCGTCTACAGAGCCGATATAAACCACACCATTCGCCACGGCAGGCGAGGACGACTCGTATCCACCTCCAGTGGTAAAGTTCCATAGTAGGTCGCCGGTGCTGGCCTTCACTGCATAGAACTTGCCGGTCCCACTGATATAAACCACACCATTCGCCACGGCAGGCGAGGAGTCGATAAGATCATCTCCGTAGTAATGGCTCCACAGCAGCGAGCCGGTGCTGGCGTTCAGCGCATACACATTGCCGTCACTGGCGCCGATATATACCACCCCATATGCCACGGCGGCGGAGGAGAACACATTGTTTACTGTGGTAGCATAGCTCCACAGCTTGGCGCCGGTGCTGGCATTCAGCGCATACTCGTTGCCGTCTTGGGAGCCGACATAAACCACACCATTAGCGACGGCTGGCGAGGCATATACGTGGAGTCCAGTGGTGTATTTCCAGAGCAGGGCGCCGGTGCTGGCATTGAGCGCAAAGACGTTGCCGTCGAAAGCGGCGAAATAAACCACTCCATTCGCGACCGTAGGTGAGGTTCCCACCAAGCCGCTCCCGCACAAGGTGGCGCCGGTGCACTCGCTTTCAGTGGCGTATTTCCAGAGCTTGGCGCCGGTACTTGCGTTCAGAGCATACAGGTTGCCATCCCACGAGCCGACATAGACCACTCCATTCGCGACCGCAGGTGAGGAGTCCACAAGGTATCCAGTGGTGAAGCTCCACAGCTTTGTGCCTGTGGTGGCGTTCAGCGCGTATACGGCACCATCGGTTGAGCCGAAATAAACTACCCCATCTACCGTTACGGTTGAGGATATTCCGCCGCTCGTCATGTATGCACCGATAGGGTTCTTCCACTTCAACTCCAGGTTGCCAACGTTGCCGACGCCAAGCACCGTCTCATAAGGATTCCAGCGCTGCATATTGTCGCGGTGGAACTCCGTCCAGTCCGCGGGTGAGGACTTGGCCTGAGCATACGCAAGCGTGTTGGCTGCGGCCAGCATCAGCCACAGCGGCGTGATTGCAAGCATCAAGCCCACAATCCTGAATGAAGCAGTCTGTTTCCTATGCGTAACGCAGAGAGGGGATTTCATCGCGCAGCCTCCAGAGATTTCTTGCCTTGACAGGGGCCGGGCGTCACGCGAATGAAAGTGGTTGGGTTCTGAGCAGAGCGGACGCCAACGTTCGGGTTCGGTACTCCCAACGCCAAGCAATGTACTCCTTAGTGGTTAGACAGACAAGTGAATTTCCCGCGATAGATAGGTGTTGCCTACCGTGCAAGACGATACATGAAAAGAGCGTTTTTAGGGTGACTTTACCTTCCGCGATAACTCCTTGTTACCAATACGTCATTGCACCGTGAGGTTCACGGTCGCAGTGTTGTTCACCATGTTTGGATCTGCCGTATCTGCCATCGTGGCTGCATTCGCAGTGATCACCGTGCCTGCGGGCGCCGTCACTTTCACTGTCAGACGTACTGTCCATGTGGTGTTCGGAGCCATGCCGTCACCCTCGTGACAGATGATCTGCCCTGTTCCTCCATATGGCGGATGCGTGCATGTGCCCAAGCCCGGCGTGCCGGAAATGCGGAGGTAGTCGAAAGTTGTGCCTGCTGGCACCTGTGTGTTCAGCACCTCGAAATCAGCATTAGCCGGACCAAGGTTCCATACCGGGAAGGCATAGGTGAGCAGGTCGCCCTGATGGACCGTTGTTGTGGATGGGTTTATCCGCAGGAACAGATCGGCACCTACCGAAAACGCGTAGGTATTTCCAGCGCTGACGTAAAGCACCCCATCTACGATGGTGGGCGACGAAGTCACGGGGCCTCCGGTAGCATAACTCCACAGCTTGGCGCCGGTGCTCGCGTTCAACGCATAAACGCTGTCGTCATCCGAGCCGATATACACCACACCATTCGCCACCGCGGGAGAAGATTCCACAGCAGCTCCTGTGGCAAAGCTCCACAGCTTGGCGCCGGTGCTCGCGTTCAACGCATAAACGTTCTTATCATACGAGCCAATGTAGACGACCCCATTCGCCACGGCGGGTGAGGAAGTCACGAGGCTTCCCGTGGTATAGCTCCACAGCTTGGCACCGGTGCTAGCATTCAGTGCATAAACGCTGTGGTCACCGGAACCGACATAGACCACCCCATTCGACACGGCGGGAGAGGATTCTACGGAGCCTCCGGAGGCATAGCTCCACAGCACGGTACCAGTGCTGGTGTTCAACGCTTCCAGTTGGCCGTCAGTCAAGCCGACATAGACCACCCCATTCGACACGGCGGGAGAGGATTCTTCTATCACGCCCGTGCCTCCCACGCCTCCTCCCCAAAGCACGGCGCCGGTGCTCGCGTTAAGCGCAAAAAGAGTGCCGAAGGTGTCGCCGACATACATCACCCCATTTACCACGGTGGGCGAGCAAATCACGAACTCTCCGTCTCCTCCATTAGGGGTAGAGATCCACACTGTGGCGCCGGTGCTGGCGTTCACAGCATAATCATTACTGTCGTACGAGCCGAAATAAACCAACCCATTCGACACGGCGGGCGAGGGAAACACAAAGCCTCCCGTTGCATAGTTCCACAGCTTGGCGCCGGTGCCGGCGTTCAGTGCATAAACATTGTTGTCGGTGGAGCCGATATAAACCACTCCGTTGACCACCGCGGGAGAGGAGGATACACCGAGTGAGCCCGGAGAGACGGGGCTTTTCCACTTCAGTTGCAGGCTGCCAACATTGTTGACCCCAAGTACCGTCTCATTCAGATTCCAACGCTGCATGTTGTCGCGGTGGAACTCCGTCCAATCCGCGGGAGATGATGTGCTAGCTGCCGCACTGGAAACATCAGCAGACGTCTGAGCATAGGCATAGGTGTTGGCTGCGGACTGCATCAGCCACAGCGTGATCGCAAGCATCAAGCCAACTATTCTGAAAAAAGCAGTCTGTCTCCTGTGAGTAACGCAGAGAGGGAATTTCATCGCGCAGCCTCCAACGATTTCTTGCCTTGACAGGGCTGGGGCGTCACGCGGATGAAAGTGGTTGGGTTCTGAGCATAGCGGACGCCAACGTTCGGGTTCGGTACTCCCAACGCCGAGCAATGTACTCCTTAGAGGTTAGGTAGACAAGTGAATTTTCGTGTTAGATAAGTGTTTCCGATTGTCGCCGCATAGTCTGACTTACCTTTCGCGATAACTCCTGTTACCAATACGGACTTGGGAGGGATTTCCAGAACGGAAGTAGAGCACTCCGTCCACAATAGTGGGTGACGAACTAACAGCACCGACGGCATAGGTCCACAGCTGGCACCAGTGCTGGCGTTCAGCGCATATAGGTTGCCCTCAGTCACACTCGCATTAAAGCGTGGGCATAGACCACCCCATTCGCAACCGCGGGCGAGGCTTCTTCCGTATAGTCCCCTATATCAGTTATCCATCACCGGTGCCGGTGCTGGCGTTCACCGCATACACATTGCCGCCGAAGTCAGAGGTAATATAGACGATCCCATTCGACACGGCCGGTGCTGAATAAACACGGCTTGTTGTTCCTATTAGAAAGCAAGACGCCGGTACTTGCGTTCAACGCATAGAGAAAACCGTCGTCAGAGCCGATATAAACTACGCCATTTGCTACAGCGGGCGAGCAAAGCACGCTGTTTCCCGTGGTATAACTCCACAGTTTGGCGCCGGTGCTGGCATTCAGCGCATACACCTTACCCTCATCAGAACCGAAATATTCCAGACCATTCACCCACCGCGGGTGAGGACACCGGAGTATGTTGGAACATACTGGCTGAATGCTTCCACTTCACTTGCAGGCCGCCAACATTGTTGATGCCGAGCACAGTTTCATACGGATTCCAGCGCTTCATGTTGTCGCGGTGGAACTCCGTCCAGTCGGCGAGCGAGGATCTGGTTGCGCTGGAGTTGGAACCGTCATCGGAAGCCTGACCAAACGCGGACATGTTGGCCGCGGCCGGCACCAGCCACAACGGCGCAATTGTAACTATTGACAGCACAATTCTGACTTATCAACGACACGGATCGAGGAGTTGATGGCACACCTCCATATCCTCGTTACTGCACGGTGAGACTCACCGTCGCAGTGTTATTAGCCAGATTCGGATCAGGAGTATCCGACATGGTGGCTGCATTCGCGGTGATCACCGTGCCTGCGGGCGCAGTCACCTTCACGGTCAGACGCACTGTCCATGTGGTATTGGGGGCCATGCTGTCGCCCTCGTGGCAGACAATCTGTCCCGTTCCCTGAAATGGCGGGTGTGTGCACGTTCCCAGCCCCGGAGTGCCGGAGATGCGGATGTAGTCGAAGGTCGTGCCCGCCGGAACCTGCGTATTCAGCACTTCAAGATTGGAGTTATCTGGCCCAAGGTTCCATACCGGGAAAGCATAGGTCAGCAGGTCGCCCTGATGCACGGTCGTGGTAGAGGGGAATATCCGCAGGAACAGATCTGCGCCGAGAGAAAAGGCGGTAATACCATTTGAAACAGCGTAGACCGTTCCATTTGTCACTACAGGTGAAGCATATATAACGTTTCCGACGGCACGGCTCCACAGTTTGGCGCCGGTGCTTGCGTTCAGAGCATACATATTGTGGTCGTCGGAACCGACATACACTACCCCATTCGCCACAGCAGGCGCGGAGGTCACAGTGTTTCCGGTGGTGAAGCTCCACAGTTTGACGCCAGTACTGGCGTTCAATGCATATACGTTGTGGTCGTAGGAACCGATATAGATTACCCCGTTTGCTATTGCAGGAGAGGACAATATGGTCGCTCCGGTGACAAAGCTCCACAGTTTGGCGCCGGTGCTGGCGTTTAATGCATATACGTTGTGGTCCTGGGAGCCGAAATAGACCACACCGTTCGCCACTGCGGGCGTAGACACTGCATTTCCGGCAGTGAAACTCCAGAGTTTGGCGCCAGTACTGGCGTCCAGCGCGTAGAGATTGCTGTCATTAGACCCGACATAAACCGCCCCATTCACCACGGCGGGCGAAGAGAACATCGCGAATGGGAATTGAGCAGCAAAGCTCCATAGTTTCGCGCCATCGCTGGCGTTCAGCGCATATATATTGAAGTCACTACCCCCGACATACACCACCCCGTTCACTACCGTAAGCGGGGACTGCACGGAATTTCCGGCGATAAAGCTCCAGACCATGGCGCCGGTGCTGGCGTTCAGCGCATATACCTTGTTGTCATCTGAACCGACGTAAACCATCCCATTCGCTACCGCTGGCGAGGATTCCACCTCATCTCCAGTGGTGAAACTCCATAGTCTGGCGCCGGTGTCTGCGTTCAGTGCATATACGTTCTTGTCGATAGAGCCGACGTAAACCACACCATTCGCCACTGCTGGTGAGGAGTTCGAAAATCCGCCAATTGGACTACTCCATTTCAAACTCAGGTTGCCGACGTTGGTAACGCCGAGCTCTGTCTCATATGGATTCCAGCGCTGCATGTTATCGCGGTGAAACTGGGTCCAGTCCGCGGGTGAGGGTGTGGTGGCCGTCGAGCTGGAAACATCATCGGATGTCTGCGCATACCCAGACCTGTCGGTTGTGGCCAGCATCAGCCACAACGGCGCGATTGTAACGATTGAGAGCACAATTCTGAAGGAAGCAGTCTGCTTCCTGTCAGCGACTTGGATCGAGGAGTTCATGGTTACATCTTCCATATCTTCGGCTCATTGAACGGTGAGGCTCACCGTCGCTGTATTGTTGGCCGTGTTGGGATCAGGTGTGTCCGACATGGTGGCTGCATTTTCTGTGATCACGGTTCCTGCCGGTGCTGTCACCTTCGCCGTCAGTCGCACTGTCCACGTGGTGTTCAGAGCCATAGCCGCGTTTTCGTTACACACGATTTGTCCTGTTCCTCCAAATGGAGGATGCGTGCAAGTGCCCAGTCCCGGTGTACCGGAGATGCGGATGTAGTCGAAGGTCGTTCCTGCGGGCACCTGCGTGTTCAATACTTCGTGAACAGCGTCGCCCGGTCCCAAATTCCATACCGGGAAAGCGTAGGTTAACAGATCTCCCTGATGCACTGTCGTCGTAGACGGCTGCACTCGTAGAAATAGATCCGCTCCCAGCGAAAAGGCGTAAACATTACTTTTGCCAGATGGTTCGTTTGCAGCTTGGATGTATACCGCGCCATTCACAACGGTGGCCGAGGTATTGGAAATTCCGATTGAATAGCTCCACAATTTCGCGCCGGTGCTGGCGTTGAGCGCGTAGATATTGGTGTCAGTTGAGCCGATATAGACCACCCCGTTTGCCACTGCAGGTGAGGAATACTCCACCGGGGACCCAGCGGTGTAATTCCACAGCTTGACGCCGGTATTGGCATTTAGGGCATATACGTTGTTATCGCCAGAGCCAAAGTAGACTATCCCATTCGTTACTGCGGGCGAGGATTCCACAAAACTCCCGGTGTTAAAGCTCCACAGCTTAGCACCGGTGCTGGCGTTCAGTGCATACATGTTGTGGTCGTCGGAGCCGACGTAGACTACCCCATTCGCGACAGCGGGCGAGGAAAACACAAGGTTTCCCGTTGCATAGCTCCACAGCCTGGCGCCGGTATTGGCGTTCAGCGCATACACGTTGTTATCCCCAGAACCGACATACACCACGCCATTTACTACGGCAGGTGAGGAAAATACATTCCCTCCGGTCGTATAACTCCACAGCAAGGCGCCCGTGCTGGCCTTTACTGCATACACGAGGCCGTCCGCGGAGCCGAAATAAACCGCTCCATTCACTACCGCGGGAGAGGAAAATTCTCCAAGCGAAGAGCCATGCAAGAACTTCCACAGCAGGGCGCCCGTGCTGGCGTTCAGCGCGTACAGGTTGTTGTCGTCAGAGCTGACAAAGACTACCCCATTCGCCACTGCGGGCGAGGTATCCACATAGTTTCCGGTAGCGTAGCTCCACAGTTTGGCGCCGGTGCTCGCATCCAGGGCATACACATTGTTGTCAAGCGAACCCACATAAACCACTCCGTTCACCACCACAGGCGAAGACGAGGAGAGCAAGCCATTGGGAGCCTTCCACTTTAAGTTCAGATTGCCAACGTTGCCGACGCCCAGCACCGTCTCATAAGGATTCCAGCGCTGCATGTTGTCGCGGGGGAACTCGGTCCAGTCGGCGAGTGAGGGATTCGTCGTGGCCGTGCTGGAGTTTGGAACATCATCGGTCGTTTGACCATACACAGACATGTTGGCTACGGTCAGCATCAACCACAGCGGCGCGATCGTAAGCATCAAGCCTACAATCCTGAAAGCAGCAGTCTGCTTTTTCTTGAGGAGAGAGATGGCGGTTTTCATAGCGCAGCCCTCCAGAGAACTTTTAGGTTGTTGCGAAGCGGGGACGGCGCGTGGTTTGGAGGCGTTGGGTTCGGCCTCCTGAAGAAGTGAACGAGGCGGCGTCGGCGTTCGGGTTCGGTGCGCCCAACGCCGAGCACTCTACTCCTTAGCAGTCCGGTGGACAAGAGGATTCTTTCGACCGTCATCTCTGAGCAAAAGACAGATGGCGCGCCGCGTGCCATCCATCGGGGAACCGCCAACATCCGCGTTACTGCACGGTGAGGCTCACCGTCGCAGTATTGTTGGCCGGGTTCGGATCAGGCGTATCCGCCGTCACCGTCCCGCTCTCGATGATGGTGCTGCCTCGTATGATTCTGATTCCCGGGGGCAGCATTACAGTCAGACGTACCGTCCACGTGGTGTTCGGCGCCATGCTGCTGTTTTCGTGGCAGACGATTGCCCCGGATCCCCCGTGAGGCGGATGTGTGCACGTGCCCAGCCCCGGCGTTCCAGAAATGCGGATGTAATCGAAGACAAAGGGATACGGAATCTGCGTGTTCAGCACCTCGTGGTCAGCATCGTCTGGACCCAGATTCCATACCGGGAAGGTATACGTGAGCAGCTGACCATTTTGGTATGGTGTCGGCGCCGCACTCACGCGCAGAAAAAGATCGGCTCCCACGCTGAAGGCGGAAATACTCTGATGATTTCCAGTTGTATCTCCGGCACGAACGTAAACCACCCCATTCACAACGGCAGGCGAGGAGTCCACCGCCCCGCCTGTATCAAAGTTCCACAAGTTGGCGCCGGTGCCTGCGTCCAGCGCATATATGTTGTTGTCAGAAGAGCCGACATAAACCACCCCATTCGCTACGGCGGGCGAGGAATCCACATTGCCTCCGGCGGCATAGCTCCACAGTTTGGCGCCGGTGCTGGCGTTCAGCGCATAGACATTGCCGTCTGCGGAGCCGATATAGACCACCCCGTTCGCCACGGCAGGCGAGGAATCCACTACATTTCCGGTGGCATAGCTCCACAGCTTGGCGCCTGTGCTGGCGTTCAATGCAAACACATCGCCGTTCTCCGAGCCAACATATACCACCCCGTTTGCTACTGCGGGCGAGGATTCCACACGGCCTCCTGTGTAATAGCTCCACAGCAGGGTGCCGGCGTTAGCATTCAGCGCATACACTTGGCCGTCTTCGTCGCTAAAATAGACCACCCCATTCGCCACTGCGGGCGAGGATTCCACAGCTTTCGGGCGAGAAAAGCTCCAAAGCAGTGCGCCGGTGCTGGCGTTCAGTGCATACACCGTACCCGAGCTGATATCGAATTCGCCGGACGCGATATAAACCACCCCATTCACTACCACGGGAGAGGAAACCACATTCTGGGCGGTCGAATAGAACCAAAGCACGGCACCGGTGTTGGCGTTCAGTGCATACACGTAAGGGGATACCAACATGGCGCCAGCGGACGCGATATACACCACCCCGTTCGCTACGGCGGGCGAGGATCGCACCGGTGTGCCAATGATAGCGCCCCACAGTTTGGCCCCCGTGCTTGCACTCAGCGCGTATACGGTACCATCGGTTGAGCCGAAATAAATCACCCCATTCACCACTGCGGGTGAGGAACTGAAGCCAGAGCCGCCGGTGTCGGCGCCGATGGGATTCTTCCACTTCAGCTTCAGATTCCCGACATTGTTGACGCCAAGCACCGTTTCATACGGATTCCAGCGCTGCATGTTATCCCGGTGGAACTCGGTCCAGTCCGCGGGAGACGATGTGCTGGTCGTCGCGCTGGCAGCATCGTTGGACGTCTGCGCGTATGCGGACATCATACCTGCGGCTGCGGTCAGCACCAGGCATAGCGGAGCGATTGTAAGCATCAGGCTCACAGTCCTCAAAGAGACGGAACGCTTCCCGTTAACTACACAGAGGGGGGATTTCATAGTAGTTCTCCGGAGATCTTTCAGATTGGCAGGGAGCGGGACGGCGCGTGGGATGGAGGCGTTGGGTTCTGGCCTCCTGAAGAAAATGAGCGAGGCGGCGTCGGCCTTCCGGTTCGGTACGCCCAACGCCCAGCACTCTACTCTGCCCGAGGTCCTGTGGACAAGAAGATTCTTTCGACCGTCATCTGAGCAAAAGACTGGATGACGAACAACTGCGCTATCAGAGATCTGCCAGCGTCCCCGCTTACTGCACTGTGAGGCTCACCGTCGCAGTGTTATTGGCCAGGTTGGGATCAAACGTATCTGACATGGCAGCCGCACTTGCGGTGATGACCGTGCCTGAGGGCGCAGTAACCTTCACTGTCAGACTCACCGTCCATGTTGTGTTTGGTGCCATGCTGCTGTTCTCGTGACAGACGATTTGACCGGTTCCCTCATAGGGTGGATGCGTGCAAGTACCTAGTCCCGGCGTGCCGGAGATGCGGATGTAATCAAAGGTAGTGCCAGGAGGGACTTGCGTGTTCAGCACTTCGAGAGCAGCGTTGTCAGGGCCCCGGTTCCAGACTGGAAAGAGATAGGTGAGCAGGTCTCCCTGATGAATAGTGGTCGTAGAAGGCCATATCCGCAGGAAGAGATCGGCACTGGAAATGAACTCCTGCATGTCGGGGGCAGTAGCGGCAGTACCGGGAAATGTGGTCAGCCCAAGGGCCTCGGACAGAAACCTCAGGGTACTGGGGTGCTGATAAAAAGTATTGGAGACATAACCGCGCTTCACGTCGGGCCCAACGACGATCCACGGCACATTCCCGCCCCCATGGGTGTTGTCCGAGTCCGTCTCGTCAAAGACAATCACGAGCAGGCCTCCATGAGGCGCGTTAAAGTCCGGGCTGAGAACCAATGGATCGATGTTCGTTTTCAGCCATGTATCCACGGCGGCCAGCGCCTCATCACCTGTGCAGTTGGGAATGGCGTCAGGACAATCATGGCCATTGTCGTCGTTGTCAGGAACGATGAATGAATATTGCGGCAGAGTGTGGTTGGCAAGGTCGGCGGAGAACTGCGTAAATGGCACCAGATTCTGCTGCTGGGTCTTGCTGTCCCGCACATCGGAAAAGAACGAGAGGGGATTGTGGTGCTCCGTGTACTCCCCGCTGTCTCCACCGATATAACCGACAGACGGCAGACCTTCGGAATACTCCTTCCAGGTCTTTCCCGCAGCGTTCAGGTGGCGGACAATATTGTCCACGGTCACTGTCTGACTGTAACTATCATCGTTGGTAATGAGCTGGCCGGTGGTGAGCTCGAAATAGTTGCCGATGGAAGGATGCGTATTCGCATAGTAGGAATTCGCATAGGCATACTTGTGGGCCAGTCCGTTCAGATAGGGCATGCTGGCGTTGCCAATCACTTCCGAATAGGAGTGATTTTCCAGCATCACGATGAAGACATGTTGTTCCTGGGTAGCGGTCGAAGACGTCTCGCCCGCGCTCAATTCAGAACCAGCTATCGAATTCGAGCCGACCGTCCCGGCCAGCAACACAAGAAGCACGGCGGCTAACGACCCTTGCCGCAAGGTAATTCTCTGGGGAAGGAGCATGTATATGGCCTCACCTAACAGGCCAAGCTTAATATCGCCCATCTTGCTCGTAACTTTGACGCTCAGTCAAGAGCTACTTTCACATCTGTGGCTTCCGCAACTTCGGGTTGCGCTGTCTTAGACGCTGATGGGTGGAGGATTTCAAAGACCGGCGCCAGGAATTCAATCCGGCTTCGCTTTTTTGCGACTAGCAACATTGCTAAAAACAACCTCAAATATGTCAAGCCATTACATTTATGACGAACCGGCGTTAAAGCAGTGTTAAAGCAGTTTGATTTTGCATGAGATTCGAAGGGCTAAAGCTCCGGTGCTTCTACCAAAACACCATGAGACCTCTTCTAGAAGATTAGGGCGCATAGATACGAGCCGATTCGGCTAAAGGTCAACGCGAAAGCTGTAGCCGTGGCGCTCGAAGCCGAGCGCGTCATAGAAGCGGTGTGCGTCTTCGCGCTTCAGGTTACTTGAAAGCACGAATTTATAGCACCCGGCACAGCGGCATTGCTCGCGCGCGTGCTGCATCATAGCGCGTCCAATGCCGCGGCCCTGATGCGCGGGATCGACCACCACGTCTTCCACCACGCCGGATTTTTTGCCGTGCTTGGCCAGATTGTCCATGATGAGCAACTCGTATGTTCCAACGACAGTGTCGTCGATGAGTGCGACGAAGATGCGATATGAGGGATAACGCTTAAAGACGTGTAGATGCTGGCGCGCTTCGTCGAGGGCGAAGGCGGATTCGTCATTGATCTGAGTGGACGCGTAGAGCTGCAGGATCACTGGAAGGTCATCCTCGACTGCTTCGCGAAAAAGGATGTCGCTCATGGATTGAGGATAGCGCCAGTGAACTATACTTCTGCCGATGACGAAAGAAATTTCACGCCGGAGATTCATTCAGGGTTGCGCTGGTGTAACTGCCGTTTCAGTGCTGCGGGAAACTGCATTTGCGGCTGGCGGCTTGGCGAATGACACGAATCGTCCACAGTTTCATCTGCTGCCTGCTGCGAACTGGATGAACGATCCGAATGGGCCGATTTTCTGGAAGGGCAAGTATCACATGTTCCACCAGTACAATCCGCACGCGGCGGTGTGGGGTGACATGCATTGGGCACATGCTATGAGCGAGGACATGGTGCATTGGCAGCATCTTCCAATTGCGCTGGCTCCTACGAAAGGCGGCCCGGATGCGGATGGATGTTTCAGCGGGAGCGCGGTTGTGTTCAACGGCGTCCCAACTTTTCTTTATACGGGCGTGAAGCACGTGCCGATTATGGAAGCGACAATCAAGGATACGCACAATCCGCTGTGCGAGACGCAGTGCCTGGCGACTTCTTCTGACCCGGAGTTGCGGACGTGGAGGAAGCTGCCGCAACCGGTGCTGCCTGCGCCTCCGCCGGGGATGGAGATTACAGGCTTTCGCGACCCCTGTCCGTGGCGCGATGGCGATGTCTGGTACATGGGGGTCGGTTCCGGTATTCGTAACAATGGCGGTTGCGTATTGCTGTATCGCTCGCATGGTCTGCGGCGCTGGGAGTATCTGCATCCACTCGCCAGCGGTGAATGGAACGGCAAGGCAGGCAGCGATCCGGTGGACAGCGGGGAGATGTGGGAGTGCCCGGATTTCTTTGCGTTGGGCGGCAAGCATGTGCTGCTTTATTCGACCGAGCGCAAGGTTTTCTGGGCAGTGGGCGAGTACGACACCAAGGAACAGCTCTTTCATCCGCAGCAGAAAGGCGAGCTTGATTATGGACCGCGCGCTTACTATGCGCCGAAATCCATGATCGACAAGGATGGCAACCGCATTTTGTGGGGATGGATACCGGAGACGCGCCCCGAGGCTGAGTATTCCCGCGCCGGTTGGGCGGGGCTGATGTCTTTGCCGCGCGTTCTTACAGTGAATGCTGGGCAATTGGAGATGCGCGTTTTGCCGCGCGTCCAGGAATTGCGCAGCGGCGATCCTGTGCGATGGCAGAGCGGCGCGGACCGCGTGGCATGGCCGGTAAAGGGATCGAGCGCGTCACTGGAAATGACGGCGCAGCCGCTGCATGGGCCGGTGCACATTGTGATCGGCACAGAAAAACAGCCTGCCACACACTTCGAACTCGACGCCACACATGGCACGCTGACATTCAACGCGCAGACAGCGGGCCTAAGCTTGCCTCAGGGTGAAATGCGGCTCTTGCTCTATCTCGATGGATCGGTTATCGAAGTAATTGTGAATGACCGGCTCGCCCATACGAGCCGAGTCTATGATCTTCACTCGGAGCACACGACACTGACGATTCTTGACCCCGGCCATGCAGTTGCCGACGCTGCGCTTTGGCAGATGCGGCCTATCTCTTCCAATCGGCTCACAACATAATTTGATACCGCGCACGAAACACTCTTCTTCGCGAAGCGTGGTCTGTATACTGCCGTTTCACTTGTTTTCTGGAGGCACTGTCCACCATGGCTTTGGATCGACGGGCATTTCTGTCTACATGCAGCCGATTCGGCTTGGCATCCACGCTCTTTCCCGGAGCGTTGTACACGCTGGCCGCTCAACAAACGACCAGCCCGGATGCGAAGACGAAGATCACGCCGGAGATGATCGACGCGGCGGCTGCCTTAGCTGGGCTTACGTTCACTGCCGAGCAGAAACAGATGATGATCGACGGGCTGAACGGGGAGCGAAACGCCTACGACGCGATTCGCAAGCTGCATCTGCCGAACAGCATACCTCCAGCGTATGTTTTCGATCCGCTGCCGCCGGGCGCGAAGGTCAGCACGGAAAAGCATGAGCCGCGATACAGCAAAGTGCCTGCGATGGCCACGCTGCCTGCCAATCTTGAAGAACTGGCGTTTGCTTCTGTCGTGGAACTGGGTGACCTGGTGCGACGCAAAAAAGTTTCGTCGACAAATTTGACCGAGATGTATATTGCGCGGATCAAACGCTATGATCCCCTACTGCATTTTGTCGTCACGGTCACAGAAGAGCGCGCACTAGCCAAGGCGAAAGAGGCTGATGCGGAGATTGCGGCAGGAAAATATCGCGGGCCTCTGCATGGACTGCCCTGGGGCGCGAAGGACTTGCTCGCGGTCAAAGGTTATCCAACAACGTGGGGTGCGGGCGGGTTCGAGAAGCAGAGCTTCGACGAAGACGCAACGGTCGTAAAGCGGCTGGATGCTGCTGGGGCTGTCCTTGTAGCTAAAACAACATTGGGCGCGCTGGCGATGGGCGACAAGTGGTTCGGCGGACGCACGCGCAATCCGTGGAACCCGAAGCAGGGGTCAAGCGGATCTTCGGCTGGTTCGGCATCGACGACAGCGGCCGGTTGCGTGGCCTTCGCCATTGGATCAGAGACGCTGGGGTCAATCGCATCACCTTCTACGCGCTGCGGCGCGACAGGATTGCGCCCTACTTTTGGCTTTGTTCCGCGCACCGGCGCGATGGCGTTGAGCTGGACGATGGACAAGCTGGGGCCGATCTGCCGAGCGGTGGAAGACTGCGCGATTGTGCTGCAGGCCATCTACGGCCCCGATGGCGAGGACCTGGCTACACGCGATGCGGCCTTCAATTGGAATGCGGAGTTTGACTGGAAGTCGATGCGGGTGGGTTATCTAAAGAAAGATTTCGAGACGTCGAAAAAGCCGGAGGCATCAGAGGAAAAACCTCCTGATGGCCTGACCGACGAGGAAAAGAAGCGGCGCGAGAAGGAACAACGGGAAGCTGCCGCCTGGCACGAGCGCCGTGTTTATGACTTGAAATATGACATGGCCACTCTGGACAAGCTGCGCGGCATGGGCTTGAATCTGGTTCCGCTGGAGTTGCCCGATCTGCCGTATGGGGCGATGACGCCGCTGCTGGAGGCTGAGGCTGCTGCGGCTTTTGACGAGCTGACAAGAACCGGGCGCGACAAGCTGCTGACCGAGCAAAGCGCGGAGGACTGGCCGAATATCTTTCGCGTGGCGCGATTCTATCCGGCGGTGGAATACATTCAGGCAAACCGGGCGCGCACGCTTGCGATTCGCGATGTGTCAAAGCTGTTCGAGCAAGTGGACGTCATAGTCGCTTCCACCAGCAGCAGGCAGCTTTCCGTCACCAACCTGACCGGGCACCCGGCGATGATTGTGCCAAATGGCCTGCGAGGCAGCGATGCCCCGGTACCTCCGAAAGTAGATACCGGTGAGGATGATTCCATTGGAGGGCCAGGGACGCCGGTGAGCATCACGTTTCTTAGTGGGCATTATCAGGATGCGAAGCTGTGCGCGTTCGCCAAGGCTTATCAGGATGCGACGGGATTTCAGAAACTGCATCCCAAGCTTTGAATCCCGCCCTTGCTGCGCAAGGATAGGTCACCTGTGAGCTTTCAAGAGGTTATCCATTCGGTTGGACCAGAGAAGCTGTTTGTGACGAGCAAGTAGTCACTCTGGAGACTGAATGGACTATCCCAAGAATGCCCCATGGACGGCTGTGAGTCGAGAGCGTCACCGCCTTCCTGTGCTCGGCCATGGAGTTCTTCGCCAGACACGGCATCGGCATACATGCGCTGCTGACTGACAACGGCGCCAGCTACCGCTCTCGACAGTTTCGCCACGCCTGCCAGCAGATGGCCATCCAACACAGCCGCATTAGACCCTACACCCCGAGAACCAACGGTAAGGCCGATTACTGCAACCTGGAACGATCCCTATGGATAGCCTCAACTACATGCTGCCCATCAGCGCTCCGAGCCTGGTACAACCTCTTGATCTTCTACACCCACCCGTTATGCTCGGCCTATGGCTACATGGCTTTCGAGCGGGATGCCGGCGCGACTCGTCACTTCGAAGGTCAGGCTGTTGTTGCGCTTGTCGGCGTCAATTTTCACTTCGTCGCCGTGTAGGATTTCGCCGTCGAGGATCTTCATCGCCAGAGGGTCCTGAATGAGCTTCTGCATCGCACGCTTCAGCGGACGCGCTCCGTACGCGCGGTCATAGCCTTGCGTAAAGAGCATGTGCTTGGCCGCGTCGGTCAGGTTGATCGTGATCTTGCGGTCTGCGAGCAGTTTTTTGAGATCAGCTAGGCGCAGATCGATGATATGCGTGAGCTGATCTTCGCCCAGCGGACGGAAGATGACGATGTCATCGACGCGGTTCAGGAACTCGGGACGGAAGTTCTGGCGCAGCACTTCCATCACCTGCTGGCGCGCCTTCTCAAAGCCGACTTCGCTCGAAATCAAGTCTGCATTGAGGGCCTGCGCGCCAAGATTCGAGGTCATGATGATGACCGTGTTTTTGAAGTCCACGGTGCGGCCTTTCGAGTCGGTCAGCCGGCCGTCGTCGAGCACCTGCAGGAGCACGTTGAAGACATCCGGGTGCGCCTTTTCGATCTCATCGAACAACACGACCGAGTACGGTCGGCGGCGGATGGCTTCTGTCAGTTGACCGCCCTCGTCAAAGCCGATATAGCCCGGAGGCGCACCGATCAAGCGCGCCACGGCGTGCTTCTCCATATATTCGGACATGTCGATGCGAATCATTGCCTGCTCGTCGTCAAAGAGGAATTCTGCGAGCGCACGGGCAGTCTCGGTTTTGCCGACACCGGTCGGTCCGAGGAAGATGAACGAGCCAATCGGGCGTTTGGGGTCACTGAGGCCAGCGCGTGAACGGCGGATGGCGTTGGCGACAATGGACAAGGCCTCGTCCTGGCCGACCACTCGCTCGCGCAGACGCGCTTCCATCTGGACGAGCTTGCGTACTTCGCCTTCCAGCATTTTCGAGACGGGGATACCCGTCCATTTCGAAACGATGCGGGCCACGTCTTCTTCGTCCACTTCTTCTTTCAACATGCGTTGGGCGTTAGCTGCGCCATCCTGTGCGGCGTTGAGCTGCTTCAGCTCGGTTTCGAGCCGGGGCAGGTCACCGTACTGGATCTGCGCTGCGCGTTCGAGGTTGCCGAGGCGGGTCTGCTCTTCGGCTTCAAAGCGCAGAGCTTCGACTTTCTTCTTGAGGTCGGCGAGGCGGGTGATGGCTTCGCGCTCTTTTTGCCAGCGCGCGCGCAGACCGGTGGCCTTCTCGCGCAGGGCGGCCAGTTCGCGATCGACGACTTCAAGCCGCTGCTTCGAGTTCTCGTCACTTTCGCGCTTCAGGGCGGCCTTCTCGATTTCGAGCGAGGTGGCCTGACGCTCGAGCTGGTCTATTTCTGTCGGCACAGACCCGATTTGGATGGCCAGCGAGGCGGCAGCTTCGTCGACGAGATCGATAGCTTTATCGGGCAGGAAGCGGTCGGAGATATAGCGGTGCGAAAGCTCGGCTGCGGCGACGATGGCAGAGTCTTTGATGCGGACGTTGTGATGCGCCTCGTAGCGTTCTTTCAGGCCACGCAGAATCGCTATAGTGTCTTCGACGTTTGGTTCGCCGACGAAGACGATCTGGAAACGACGCTCGAGAGCTGCGTCCTTTTCGATGTACTTGCGGTACTCGTTCAGCGTGGTTGCGCCGATGGCGCGCAGATCGCCGCGCGCGAGTGCCGGCTTGAGCATATTCGAGGCGTCGATGGCGCCTTCAGCCGCGCCTGCGCCGACGAGGGTGTGCAGCTCATCGATGAAGAGAATGATTTGTCCATTCGACTCTTCGATTTCCTTCAAGACGGCCTTCAGACGGTCTTCGAACTCACCACGATACTTTGCGCCAGCGAGCATGGAACCGAGATCAAGCGAGATGACGCGCTTGTTGCGCAGAATCTCGGGCACATCGCCGGAGACGATGCGGCGAGCAAGGCCTTCGACGATGGCGGTCTTGCCGACGCCGGGTTCGCCGATAAGCACCGGGTTGTTCTTGGTGCGGCGCGAGAGCACCTGGATGAGGCGGCGAATCTCTTCGTCGCGGCCTATGACGGGATCTAGTTTGCCGCGACGGGCGAGCTCTGTGAGATCTTTCGCGTATTTTTCGAGAGCCTGGAACTTGGCCTCGGGATTTTGGTCTGTGACGCGCTGCGAGCCGCGAACTGTGCTCAGGCTCTTCAGGATCGCATCATGCGTTGCGCCATAGGAGGCGAGCAGCAACTGTGCTCCATCGTTCTTCTGCTGGGCGAGTGAGAGCAATAAATGTTCAGTCGAGACGTATTCGTCCTTGAAGTTGTCGGCTTCCTTGGATGCCTGGTCGAGGACCTTCTGGAGCGCGGTTGACATGCCAGGCTGGGTGCCTCCGGAAACTTTAGGCAGCTTGCTCAAGGCCTCGGTTGTTTTTGCAATGAGCTGGTCGGTTGCTACTCCGACCTTTTGCAGGACAGGAACGATGATGCTTTCCTTATCCTCAAGCAGCGCAGAAAGCAGATGCAGCGGCAACAGCTCAGGGTTGCCGTGCTCAGTCGCGAGATTGCCCGCGCTTTGAATCGCTTCCTGCGATTTGACAGTGAACTTGTCCCAACGGATTGCCATGTGTTTTCTCAGCTTTCCAATTCTTCGGATGTAGTAAGCGGAAGAAACTGGCCCCTTCAGTCTTGCTCCGGGCGGGGCTGTCCAGGTAATCCGCTTCTCTAACAAAGCGGCGGAGCTTTGCGGCCCCGCCTTTTTTATAAACCTTCATTTCTTTTTCTGCTTCAGCTCTTAGGCCGCTGGCTTGGATTCCGCCTTCGGGGCTTCGATCGGCTTGGCAGGGCCAACGCCGACCTTAATCTGCTTCGGCTTGGCTTCTGCGCGCTTCTGCAGTTCGACCTTCAGGACGCCCGCATCGTAATCGGCCTTCACATTTTCCGTATTGACGGTGTTGGGTACGGTAAAGGCGCGATAGAAACTGCCATAGCGGCGCTCGATGCGATGAAAGTTCTCTTCCTTCTCTTCTTTTTCGAACTTACGCTCGCCGCGGATGGTCAGCGTGTTGTTCTCGACGCGGATGTCGAAGTCGTCCTGCTTCATGCCCGGGACCTCCAGCTTGAGGACAACTTTGTGCTCATCCTCATAGATGTCGACCGGAGGGACGAAGGCGGCTGTCGTCAGTGCGTCCGACTCGCCTTGTCCGCGGGTGAAGTCCTGAAAGAGCGAGTTCATACGGTTTTGCAGAGCAAGTACGTCGCGAAATGGGTCCCAACGAGTTATAGCCATAGATTCCTCCAATTTGCTTCTTAAGAAATATGAGACCGAGGGTATTCGGCCTTACAAATAATCTGATTCAAACTATAGCACAATGGTTGCATAAAATATGAGTGATTTATTATCAATCTTATGGTGTTGAATAAGCCCTTTATTATCAATCGAATGCTGGATTAGCAATTTCAAATGGCTGTTGCGCTTGGGCCGATCATGTTCAGTGGCATAATTCCAGGTAGTCCCGCGCCAGACAATGAGGAGAGCACATGGCCCAGCAAACTCCATTGCATTTTATTTTCTACTTCGCCGCACCTCCAGAAAGGGTCTGGGAAGGTTTCGTTTCACCCGAGTCCAACCGCATCCTCTTTATGGGTGCGGAGTTTGAGGCTGACCTGAGGCCAGGCGGGGCGATGAGTTGGGCTGGTCCGGGGCCAGACGGTCAGCGTATGGTCTATGTTCGCGGGGAGGTGCTTCGGGTCGAGGCGCCTAAGCTGCTGCAATACAAGTTCTCGATGGGTTCTTCAGACAAGGCTTCCCGCGTCACGTTAGAACTCGTGCCGGAGACGGAGGCGACCAAGGTTTCCGTTACGCACGATGAATGGGCGGAGGACGATGCCGGGTACGCTCCGACTGCCGATGGCTGGCCTCGTATTCTTTCGCGCCTCAAGACGCTGATCGAAACGGGTAAGACCTTTAAGCCGCATTGATGCGTGTGTTGCGACGGTTTATCGAGTCTAAAGATTTCGCAACACTAACCGGCATCCTTAAAACAGATCCTTCGCCCCACTCAGGATGACACTATTAGATATTGGGCTCTCTGACTCTAGCTTCTGCCGCGGAAGCGGTTGATGAGACGGCGGTCGCGTTTTGAGGGTCGACCTTCCGGTAGAGTTTCGAATTGCTGCGGGGCTTTTCGTTCTTCGGCGAGCTTCTGGCGTGCCTCGCGGCTGGCCTCGGTTTCACGGTAGAGAGTCTGAGCGACTGCGGCGGGGCCGCGCACTTCGCTCAGGAACAGGACTTCGATCTGGAAGTCGCCACCTTCGTTTTTGACCTGCAGCATGTCGCCGATGCGGACGTCGCGGGAGGGCTTGGCGAGCCGGCCGTTGGACTGAATTCTGCCTAGATCGCAGGCGCGGGAAGCAAGAGCGCGGGTCTTGAAGAAGCGCGCTGCCCAGAGCCATTTGTCGATGCGTACCGTTGTCATAACTTGTTTCATAGAATAGCGAGGAATGCTTACCCGGGAACAACTTGATCGCGTCTCGGTCGTGCTGGTGCGAGCGCGGAATCCGAACAACATTGGCGCGGTGGCGCGGGCGATATATGGTTTCGGCTTTGAAGACCTGCGGGTGGTGAGCGAGTATGCCGTGGCATTCGCGGAGGCGCGATCGGCGGTCGATGCGTCGGAGCTTCTGGCCGCGGCGCGAGAGTTTTCAAGCGTGGCTGATGCTGTTGCCGATTGCACTCTGGTGATTGGAACTACGGCGGGCGGGAAGCGAGTGAAGGAGCATCCGCTGTATCCGCTGACTGAAGGCGGTGCGTTGGCCCTGGAGCATCTGGCTTCAGCAGATAGCAACCGAGTTGCGGTCCTTTTCGGGTCGGAGAAGACGGGTCTGAGCCGCGAAGAACTGAGCTATTGCAACTGGACGATGACCATTCCCATGTTTGAGCGTGAGGGCGTGCGGCGTCCGTCGATGAATCTAGGGCAGGCAGCGGCTGTTTGTCTGTATGAACTTGTACGCAGCGGGGATTCGTCTGCGTCTACAGCTTTGCCCGATTCGGCTTCGGGCGACCTCGATCGCCTGACTGCGCTGCTAGCCGAATTGCTGGACGAGAGCGAGTACACGCGGCGGCATCCGGCGAGCAGCGATGAAGCGGCGTTGCGGAGACTGATACGGCGGATACAACTCAATTCAGCAGATGCGGCAATGTGGATGGGAATTTTGCGACAGGCACTCTGGAAAATTCGAGAGAGATAAGTCCAGGGTGGTGCTTTCCCATCCTATCGCAAACTGCACGCAGGGATGGGGCACTCAGCGTTTACGGCTTGCCAGGCGACCTGCTAACTTGCTGACTAGCTCCTATGGCTCTCGTTGAAGTTGAGCATCTCGCGAAAAGCTATCCGCGCCATAATGGTTTGCGAACGGAAGAGGCTCTGGTCGTTGACGACGTTTCGTTCACGATTCATCGCGGAGAAACACTAGGACTGGTGGGCGAATCCGGCTCCGGCAAGAGCACGATTGCGCGTATGGTGCTAGGGCTGATTGAACCGACGTCGGGCAGCGTGTTCTTCGACGGGCAGCCGGTAACTGAAGTTCCGCAGCGCAGATTGCGTGCGATGCGGCGGCGGGTGCAGCCCGTCTTCCAGGACCCGTTTGCGGCGCTCAATCCACGGATGCGGGTGGCGGAGATTGTCGCCGAGCCCCTGGTAATTCATGGCGCAGTAGCCCGGAAAGAACTGCGGTCGAAATGCGCGGAGCTGATGCGCGCGGTGGGACTTGATGAGTCGGCGCTTGGGCGGTATCCACATGAATTTTCCGGAGGACAAAGGCAGCGCATCAACATTGCGCGCGCGCTTGCCCTGCGGCCGGACCTTCTCGTTCTTGACGAGCCAGTGTCGGCGCTCGATGTGAGCGTGGGCGCGCAGATCGTGAACCTGCTGCGTGACCTGCAGCATGAATTTCACCTGACCTATCTGTTCATCTCCCATTCCATGCCGCTGGTGCGATATCTCTCGACGAACATTGCCGTGTTGCGGTGCGGGCGGCTGGTGGAATTCGGGGCGCGCGATGCGATCTGCGACGCTCCGCGCGAAGAATACACGCGGTCACTGATTTCCGCGACTCCTGAGCTTCGGCTGGCCTGAGCAATACTTAAGTACCACTCTCATGACCCTGCCTGTAATCAATACGATCGGACACGTCGCTGCTTTCTCCACTATGACTGCTTTCGTTCCACAACTGGTTCGCGTATCGAGATTGAAGAGCGCCCGCGACATATCGCTGTACATGTTTCTGCTGTTCTCCTTTGGCGAAGCCATGTGGCTGCTGTATGGATTGCTCTTCCACTCGCCACCTGTGATTCTGGCGAACGTGGTGACGCTGGGCCTGGCATTGGCAATTCTGGCCCCGAAGCTCAAATATGAATGGGCGCTACACTGGAAGAGATGAGCCACGAAGGTATCCGCTTTGTCAGCGAGGAAGAGGCACGACGCGCACAGACGGGGGAGCATGATCTGCCCGCCGACGCGAAGACACCGGCAAAAGTGCGCGTGGACAAGAGCGGCGGCAGTGGCATCGAGATCGACTGGAAGGACGGGCATCGCAGCCGCTGGACCTTTGCCTGGCTCCGCGATGCCTGCCCATGCGCGACGTGCCATGACGAACGGGAGAAATCAGGCCGCAAGCCGGGCGAGCCAAAGCCAAAACCGCAGGCATTGCTGCCGATGTATCAGGCCCCCCCTCGGCCTGAATCTGTAACACCTGTTGGGCGATACGCCATCAGCTTTCACTGGAATGATGGGCACCAGAGCGGGATTTATTCGTGGGACTACTTGCGGCGGCACTGCGAATGCGGAGAGTGTTGAAAGTAGGCACACTTCTAACTCAGTTGATCTGTAAATTCAATTCTCGCGATTGCTTCAGAACGACCACCGTCTCCTCTCGATTAATGATCTCAAAACCCAGATTGGCCAGATTATCCAGCAATTGAGCGTTCTTGGCGTCACCAATTAAACGGGCATGAGTTTCAAGGATGATGGTGGTTGCCTTTTGCAGCACGTTCGGCTCGTTTAGAACAAGATCGTATTCATGACCCTCTATGTCACAGATCAGATTGAAAGACTCAAATTTTCTTTCATCTACAATTTTGCGCAGTGTAGTGGCAGGAATATGGACATAAGACTCCTCACCGCCATTTTCGCGAAGTGAATTCGCGCACAGATTTGATGTGGGTCGAAATGTGACGACGGGCACGCCATAAGCGATTGCTTTATTCAATATTTCAAACGTGCACTGGTTGCCTTCTCTGGTTTCCTTCAGCAATGGCAGTGCTAGCGGATTGGCTTCAACCACGACGTGACGCTCTGGATTCTCCAGCAGTCGATTCGTAATGCATGCTATGACGCCAATGCATCCACCGAACTCGATGACTGGCAGCCGCCTGTCGAGATACTTTGGAATTAGAGTGCGTTCCGCAACCTCGTAAGCCTTTTTCGCCAGATCGATTTTCGTCTGGCTGTCCGGAAGCCGCTTCATATCAATGACGCAACCATCCAGATTTACTAACCTTACCTGCTGTGCAGCATACATCTGCATGTGGAAGTCGAAACGGCGCCTGACGAAAGATGCCATTCCGCTGAAGCCTTGCTCGTGGAAGACATGACACGTCGTGGATATTTTTCGAGTTACATCGCCGAACCGTAGCATGAATACCTCACTTAGCCACTATACCGCTTATCCATTAAAGCGCGATGCAGGCCCGCTAAGGCAAGAACGGGGAATAGGCGAGTCGTCTTTTTAACCTTCTATCAATATATTCATACGATCAACGTTGAGGTGCGCCACCTGGGATTTCCAGCAGGATGCCGAAATTCTCAAGGCGGCTTCCGCGTCTGTCGCCACCTGAATAATCTTGCGGTTTTCCAGCTTGATGAAGCCCTGCGTGACTGCATGGTCGAGAAAGCTCAGGCAGCCGTCGTAAAAGCTGTTCACGTTAAGAAGAATGCAGGGCTTCTGGTGGATCTTAAGCTGGGCCCAGGTAACGATCTCGATGAATTCATCGAGCGTGCCGTAGCCGCCGGGAAGAGCGATAAAGGCGTCAGCGTGCTCATACATGAGGGCTTTTCGCTCATGCATAGTCTTGACAACATGAAAGTGCGTGATGCCGCGGTTAGCGATTTCGCGATCCATGAGGACCTCAGGCATGACGCCGATGACTTCCGCTCCTCCAGCGATGGCCGCATCGGCAAGCGCCCCCATGAGTCCTACAGTGGCCCCGCCGTAGACGAGGCCCATGTCGGCTGCGGCGATGCGCCGGCCGAGTTCTTTTGCCGTCTCTAAATAGACGGGATCAGCGCCATCGGCTGATCCGCAGAAAACGCAGATGTGTAATTGATTTGGCATGCAGGGTAAGTTTACTGGG